>JAOMCC010000017.1 GCA_028344855.1 Nitrosomonadales bacterium
GAATTTGTAGGCGATGGTTCAAAATGGGGATTAAATGTGGTTTATTCTGAAGAAAACCCAGTATTAGAAACAGCTGGAGGTATAAGAAATGCTGTACCTTTGCTAAGTTATGAACCTTTTTTAGTTATAAATGCTGATATTTTTTCAGATTTTAATTATAAAAAATTAAAGTCAATAATACTTCATGACAATATTGACGGATATTTGATCCTTGTAAAAAACCCTAAGCATAACCATGCTGGTGACTTTGGCTTATTAGAAAATAATTTTTTGGCTCTTGAAGGTGATATTTTGTATACTTTTTCAGGGATTGCTATTTATCATTCTAGATTTTTTAATCAAATTGAATTAGGTAAAAAGATGCAGTTATTACCACTATTTAATAGTTCTATTTCGAAATCACTAATTAAAGGTGAATTATTTGACGGTATATGGTCAGATATAGGAACTCCAGAGAGATTAACAGCTATTAACAATATATATTAAATATGGAAAACTTTACTGAATTTTTAAATAGAAGGAAACAATTACTAAATTTAATTGGTGATGGGATTGCTGTAATTTCTAATTCAAATGAATCATCAAGAAATCGTGATTGTAATTATCCATTTCGTTCTGATAGCTATTTTCATTATTTAACTGGCTTTCCTGAGCCCGCAGCAGTAATTTTCTTAGTGGGTGGAAATAAACCAAAATCTATTATTTTTTGCAAACCAAAAGATAAAAGTAAAGAGGTATGGGATGGTTATATTTATGGGCCAAAAGAGGCTGAAAAGAAATTTTTATTTGATGAAGCTTATGCTTTAAATGATATAGATAAATTAGCTCCAAAGATTTTAGAAGGGTATATTGCCGATAAAAATATTTATTGCTTACCAACTAACATTTTATCTAACAGTGCAATTTTAACTTCAAAAAATTTATTTAAATGGACACACGCTGATGCTGAGAGTGAATATTGTGATTTAAGTATTATTTTGGATGAAATGCGATGTTTTAAAAGTGATACAGAAATTAGTATTATGCAAAAATCAGCTAATATCGCTGCTCAATCTCATATTTATGCAATGGGAAAAACTAGGCCTGGTAAATTTGAATATCAAATTGAAGGGGAAATTTTAAATCAATTTATACAAAGTGGAGCAAGAAATCCTGCGTATGGCTCTATTGTGGCTTCTGGTATTAATGGATGTACTCTCCATTACGTTGAAAATAATAGTATTTTAAAAGCTGGAGATTTACTTTTAATAGATGCTGGATGTGAATTAGAAAATTATGCTTCAGATATTACTAGAACTTTTCCTATAGATGGTAAATTTACTTCTCCACAAAAAGATATTTATCAGATTGTTCTTAATGCACAAAAAGAAGCAATTAAAAAAGTTAAGCCAGGTAATTTTTTTGATGAGCCACATAAGGCGGCTATTGATCAAATTATAAATGGATTAGTTGATCTTAAATTATTAAAAGTTTCTCGCGATGAAATAATTGAAAAAAAGCTTTACATGAAATTTTTTATGCATCGTACAAGTCATTGGCTGGGTTTAGATGTTCACGATGTAGGAAAATATAATAATTCATTAAAAAAAGAAGATTTAACACCAATTAAATTCAAAAATAGAAATATTCTTACTGTAGAGCCTGGGTGCTATATAAAGCCATCTAAAGATATCCCTGAAGAGTTTTGGGGAATTGGTATTCGAATTGAGGATGATGTTTTAGTTACATCTGATGGTAATAATGTACTAAGCTCGAATGCACCTAAAGAAATTGCAGATTTGGAGAATGTCATAGGTATTTTAAATGAATAAGTCAATTATAATTATTGGCGCAGGACCAGTAGGGATTATTTTTGCTTTATTAAATAAATCATTAAAATTTAATATATTGCTATTAGAATCTAATTCAAAAAATCAAGTAATAAAAGACAAAAGAGCATTAGCGTTATCAAATGGCAGTAAATTTATTTTAGAAAAAATAGATGTATGGAATGACTTATCTACAAAAATAACACCAATCAATACAATTCATACCAGCCAAAAGGGCACTTTTGGAAGAGCAGTAATGAAGGCAGAAGAATTTGAACAAGAATCGTTAGGTTTCATTGTTTCATATGGAGACCTAATAACTTCGTTGAATAAAAAATTATCTAATTCGAAAAAAATTAAAGTATCTTATGATTCAGAAGTATTATCTTTTAATAAGGAAGAAAACAAACAAACTTTAATTTATGAACAAAAGTTAGAAAAAAAATTATTAGATTGTGACTTACTGGTTCTAGCTGATGGCGGAAGATCAAAAATTAAAGGAATTGATATTGAGAAAACTAATAAGTCTTTTGATCACAGCGCTCTTGTTTCATCTGTAGAAACAGATACACCACATTCTAATATTGCATATGAAAGGTTTACATCAATGGGACCAATGGCATTACTTCCAAATTTAAATGGTAAATATTCTCTTGTTTGGACTGGCCCCAAAGAAGATATTAAATCATTAATTGGTCTTAGCGACTCTGAATTTTTAATTGCTCTTCAGGATCATTTTGGAGAACGTGTCGGAAATTTTGAATTATGTGAAAAAAGAATCACATTTCCTCTAAAACAATCTTTTATCTCTAAGTATCCAAAAGAGAACATAGCTGTTATTGGTAATTCAGCCCAAGTAATGCATCCTGTTGCTGGGCAAGGCTTAAATACTGGAATAAGAGATGCATTTATATTAGCAGATTGCATTGAATCAGAAGATACCAACCTAGATATAAAATCAATGATTAATAAATTTAATGATATGCGAAAATTAGAAACTAAAAAAATTGTAAAACTGACAGAGTCTTTGGTCACTATTTTTTCAAATGATTTTGTAGGCTTAAATAAATTTAGAGGTATTGCTTTATCATTTTTAGATTTAATACCACCTTTAAAAAAACGGTTTGTAAGAAAAATGAGTTATGGAAAATAGATTAAAAAAAGTTATTATTTATGGTAGCGGCGTTATTGGAGGCCTTTCAAGCTTATGTCTTGAAAGAAATGGTTTTGATGTTTGTCATGTTACTTCCGAAATTAAAAAAGATCAAGATAGAACCTATGCACTAAGTCCAGGCTCCGTTAATTGGCTCAAGACATGTGGCTTTAGAGATAAATTTTTTGAAACCTTATATCCTATAAAAAAAATTGAAATTTCAAGAGAAGATGCAACTTCAACTTTTACTTCAGATTCAGTATTCGAACCTGCTTTAGCATATATGTGTTCTGAAAAAAATTTAATGAAAGAAATTACCTCAAAAATTCAATCTAGAAGAATAAAAACTTATTCAGAACCAAAAGAATTAAAGTTAAAAAATTCAAATGACCATGTTTTGATTAAATTAGATGATAAAAATATAAGTGCATCTATTTTAATGGCATGCGATGGAGCCAATTCAACAATAAAAGAACATCTTAATATCAAGAAAAAAGTTAAAAATTTTAATCAGATTGCATTAGTTTTTAATTTTAAAGTATCAAAAAATATCTTAAGTAATGCTAAACAATATTTTTTGCAGGACAGTATTCTTGCCTTGCTGCCGATTTCAACTAAAACATTTTCTGTTGTATGGTCATGTGATCAAAGTTTGTTTGAGAAATTAAAAGAGAAAGACGATATAAATTTCATAATTGAGCTTAAGAAAATTGTAGGTAACGATTACGGGAAAATTTTAAATATATCAAAAAGAAATAGTTTTCCTTTGTCTATGGTTGTAAATAATAAATTTTACGATCAAAGAATAGTTTTGATGGGTAACGCAGCTCATGCAATTCATCCACTTGCTGGACAAGGTTTAAATTTAGGTATAAGGGATATTGTTGATTTTGAAAAATGTTTTAAATCTTATCCATATGCTGATATTGGGCTCGAAGGATTTCTACGTCGTTTTGAAAGGTCACGCAGAATAGATACTTTTGAGTTCATCACATTAACTAGTGGCTTACAATGGATATTTTCACGTAAAAGTAAGTTTATCAACAAAGTTTTAATTAAAGGTATAAAATTCCTTGAAACTAGAGACAATATTAAAAACTTTCTTATAAAAAAGGCAATCTCATGATTAAAATTTTTTCAATATTAGTTGGCTTCTTTCTATACTCTCTTGCATATGCCGCTGAAAATTCTTTAATTCAAATTATTAAAGAAACATATCCTGAATTAACCGTAAAAAATGTAGAAAAAACTGATTTTAACGATCTCTACGAAGTGTATATTGGAAATCAAATCATTTATACAAATGATAATTTTGATTTTTTAATAGTTGAAGGGCGAGTTGTAGATCCAAAAACAAGAAATGATTTAACAGAAATCAGGTTGGAGAAATTGTCGCGTGTTAATTTTGAAGATTTGCCCTTATCAGATGCTATAAAAATAGTTAAAGGGAATGGAGAAAGAACAATTGCAGTTTTTTCTGATGTTGACTGTCCTTATTGTAAAAGGCTTGAAAAAGAAGAGCTAATTAATGTAGATAACATAACAATCTATACATTTTTGTATCCGTTAGCTATTCATCCTAAAGCTAGAGCGAAATCAGAAAAAATATGGTGTTCTGAGGATCGTGCTAAAGCATGGAACGGGTATATTTTAAATGATAAGCTCCCAAACAATTCTGGTAAATGTAAAACACCAATAAATAAAATAGTAAAATTAGGTAAAGATTTAGGAATATCATCAACACCAACAATAATTTTATCTAATGGAAGAAGAATTCCTGGGGCAATACCTTATAAGCAGTTAGAAGAATATTTGAAATAACAAAAAAAAATTTTTTTTAAATTGTAAAAAAACTTGACATTTATCTTGAATCCACGAAAATACGTTTCAGGTGTTTGGTTTTAAGTCATTTATTTGTGTTTTCTTAATTTTGTTAAGCTCTTCACTCTCACTCTCTTGAACCAAACTTTAGGGACCTCCCAAATTTGTAAAGGATTTATCGTAATGGCTGAAGGTATAGTTAAATGGTTTAATGATTCAAAAGGTTTTGGTTTTATCACTCCAGATGATGGTGGTGATGATTTATTTGCTCACTTTTCTGCAATTGTAGAAGAAGGATATAAAAGTTTAAAAGAAGGACAAAGAGTGTCTTTCGAAGTAACTGACGGTCCTAAGGGCAAGCAAGCTTCAAATATCCAAAAAGCTTAAATTAAGAGGTTCTTCAAGAACCTTTTTTCATATTTGCAATTAATTTACTTGCAAATTCTTTTGTTGATAATGCTTTGCAATCTTTAATTTGTGAAGCAAAGTCGGCAGTCATTTGTCTTTTTTTCAATGTTTTATGAAAAGAAGCTTCTAATATTTTGGCTGCTTCAAACCAACACATTGATTCCAGCATCATATGTGCTGATAGAATTAATGAGCTTGGATTAGCAATATTTTTACCAGCAATTGAAGGTGCCGTTCCATGTGTAGCCTCAAATATTATGGTTGAGTCAGATAGATTAGCGCCAGGCGAGATACCAATACCACCAACTTGAGCTGCTAATGCATCAGAAATATAATCACCATTCAGGTTTAATGTAGCTACTACATCATGTTCTTCAGGTCTTAGAAGAATTTCTTGAAGAAATGCATCAGTAATACAATCTTTAATAATTAGTCCATTACTAAGCTCATATTCACCTCCTTCATTTTCTTTTGCATCAAATTCCTTTTCTGCTAATTGATAACCCCATTCTTTAAAGCCACCCTCAGTATATTTCATAATATTTCCTTTATGAACTAGGGTAACGGATTTCCGATTATTATTAATAGCATATTCAATTGACTTTCTAATTAGCCTAATTGAACCTTCTTTAGAAACTGGCTTTATTCCAATAGCAGATGAATTAGGGAATCTTATTTTATCTTTATAGTTAAATTCTGAAAGCTTATTAATAATTTCTTTTGCTTCATTTGAACCTGCTTCCCACTCAATTCCCGCATAGATGTCTTCTGTATTTTCTCTAAAAATAACCATATTAGTTTTTTCTGGATTCTTTAAAGGGCTTGGAACTCCGTGAAAATATTTTATAGGCCTTAAACAAACGTATAAATCTAGTTTTTGTCTAAGAGCAACATTAAGTGATCGGATTCCTCCACTAACAGGTGTTGTTAGGGGTCCTTTGATAGAAAAAATATATTTTTTCATTAATTCGATTGATTCATTAGGCAGCCAATTATCCTCATCATAAAATTTTAAAGCTTTTTCGCCAGCATAAATTTCTAACCAAATAATCCTTTTTTTATCACCATATGCCATTTTTATGGCTTGATTAACTACGTTTTGCATTGAGGATGTTATATCAGCCCCAATTCCATCACCTTCAATAAAAGGAATAATTGGATTATTTGGAATTTCAAGCTTTAAGCTTGAATCTATTGTAATTTGATCACCTTGCGGAATTTTTATTATATTTTTCATTGAATTCTCGTATTGAATGTTAATTATATCATCTCACTGAAAGATTAATTGTGCTCTTGAGTGATATAATTAGTTTAAATAAATAATTATAAGATTTTTCAATGGCAGGAAATACATTCGGACAACTTTTTACTCTTACTTCATTTGGCGAGTCTCATGGAGCAGCAATTGGAGGAGTTATAGATGGTTGTCCACCAGGTTTAAAATTAAGTGAAGCAGATTTACAAATTGATTTAGATAGAAGAAAGCCAGGAACATCTAAATTTGTAACTCAAAGAAAAGAAACTGATAAGGTAGAAATTCTTTCAGGCTTATTTGAAGGTAAGACAACAGGGGCTCCTATTGGCTTTATAATTAGAAATATTGACCAAAGAAGTCAAGATTATTCAAAGATAAAAGAAACTTTTCGCCCTGGACATGCAGATCTTACGTATCTAAAAAAATATGGTATTAGAGATTATAGGGGTGGTGGGCGATCAAGTGCGCGCGAAACAGCTGTTCGAGTGGCTGGAGGAGCTATTGCTAAGAAATGGTTAAAAGAAAATTATAATATTCAAATTAGGGCTTGTTTAGCACAATTAGGGGAAAAAAAGATTCCGTTTGACTCATGGAAGCATGTTAATAAAAATACATTTTTTGTTGCAAGTAAATCGATTATTAAAGAGCTTGAGGATTATTTAGATGCTATAAGAGCTGACAAGAATTCAGTAGGGGCAAAAATACATGTGTCTGCAACCAATATGCCTATTGGTTTAGGTGAGCCAATTTTTTCAAGATTAGATGCAGATATTGCTTCAGCAATGATGAGTATTAATGCTACTAAAGGAGTGGAAATTGGTTCAGGTTTTTTGAGCATAGTTCAGAAAGGTACAGAGCATAGTGATGAGATGACTTCTGATGGATTTATTTCAAATAATGCGGGTGGAATTCTAGGAGGTATATCAACAGGACAAGATATTGAAGTTAATGTTGCTTTTAAACCCACATCAAGTATTCCTCAGGATAGAAGCTCAATTAATCTTAAAGGTAAAACAGTAAAGATGAAAACGACTGGGCGTCATGATCCGTGTGTTGCTATTCGTGCAGTTCCAATTACAGAAGCAATGCTTGCATTAGTTTTAATTGACCATGCTCTTCGTGACAGAGCTCAAAATAAGGATGTGAATAGAAAAAAATTATTTAAATCGACCTAAGAAAAAATTATTTGAAGATTTCTGATTAACTATTTTTGCCTTTTATAAGCGCATAGGCTGAATGATTATGAATAGATTCAAAGTTTTCTGATTCAACAATAAAGTTTTTTATTTTTTTATGCGCTTTTAAATCCTTTGCTATATCTCGAACCATATCTTCAACAAATTTTGGATTATCATAAGCTTTTTCTGTTACGTACTTTTCGTCAGGTCTTTTCAAAAGACCATATAATTCGCAAGAAGCTTGTTTTTCAACAATATATATAATATCCTCAATCCACACAAATTTATTAGTTTCGATAGTCACTGTTACATGAGATCTTTGATTATGTGCACCATAATCTGATATATTTTTTGAGCAAGGGCATAAACTAGTTACAGGAATAATTACTTTTGTTGTATTAGTGAATACTCCATCTATTATTTTACCTATAAAACTTACTTCATAATCAAGAAGGCTTTTGACTTTTGATATTGGCGCTTCCTTATTTATAAAATAAGGGAAGGTCATTTCAAGATCACATGAATTTGCCTCTAACCTGACTAACATTTTTTTAAGAATTTTTTCAAAGGATTCAACAGAAATTGCATCATCATTTTCGTTCAAAATTTCAACAAATCTTGACATATGAGTACCTTTAAAATTATGAGGAAGATGAACATACATATTAAAATTTGCAACAGTATGTTGAATACCACCTTTTTTGTCTCTAACTTCTACTGGATGTTTTATTGATCTTATCCCGACCTGATCGATATCAAGATGTCTTTTGTCAACAGTATTTTGAACGTCTTCGATTACTTTATTTTGAACGTCTTCGATTAATTCGTTTGAGATTATTTTATTCATTATATTATATTTCGATAAAGATTAATTTTATCATTCCTATAATTGTTTAACAATTTTCTTAATAATACTATTTTTATCTAAACCACATTGTTTGTAAATTTCTTCTTGAGTACCATGCTCAAGAAACTTATCAGGAATCCCTAAACAAATAGTTTTACACTTTAAATTATTTTTGCTTATAATTTCCATAACCGCAGACCCTGCTCCACCTAAAATTGTATTATCTTCAATAGTAACTATAACTTTATGATTATTAACAGATTTTTTAATTGTATTTTGGTCAATTGGTTTTACAAACTTCATATCAATAAGCGTAGCGTTTAGTTCAATTGCGACTTCAAGAGCAGTATTAACTACTGGACCAAAAGCAAGAATCGCTATTTCCTTTCCTTTTCTTATCTGTTCAGACTTACCAATAGTCAATAAGTTTGATTTTTTATTAATTTTTACTCCAGCGCCATGTCCTCTTGGAAACCTTACCATACATATTCCATTAAAATTAAATCCTGTTTTCAGCATTTGATAGCATTGATCTTCATTACTTGGCGTCATTATTACTAAGTTTGGAATACATCTTAAAAAAGAAATATCGAAATTTCCTGAATGTGTTGCACCATCTGCACCTACAATACCAGCACGATCAATTGCAAATAACATAGGTATATTTTGTAGAGCAATATCATGAATTAATTGATCATAAGCTCTTTGAAGGAATGTTGAATAAATAGCAACTACAGGTTTTAAATCTTGACACGCAAGACCAGCTGCGAAAGTTAAAGCATGTTGCTCTGCAATACCAACGTCAAAAAATCGTTTCGGATATTTTTTTGAAAAGTCATTAAGTCCTGACCCATCTGACATTGCCGGCGTAATAGCACAAAGCTTTGGTTCTTTAATTGCTGTATCCATAATCCATTCAGAAAAAACTTCAGTAAATGTTTTTAATTCATTTGATTTCTTCGCATCACCATTTTCAGGATTAAACTTACTAACACCATGAAATTTGTTGGGATTGTTTTCAGCAGGTTTATATCCAAAACCTTTTTTGGTTGCGACATGAAGGAATTGAGGGCCTTTTAAAGATTTTATATTAGTTAATGTATCGATTAAAGTATCTAAATCATGCCCGTCAATAGGGCCTATATAGTTGAAACCAAATTCCTCAAATAATGTTCCAGGTATAACCATTCCTTTAACATGTTCTTCCGTTTTTCTGGCTAATTCAAGCATTGGCGGTACTTTAGAAAAAACTGCTTTTCCAGAACGCTTTATTTCCCCATATAACTTTCCAGATAATAATTTTGCAAGATAATTATTTAATGCTCCAACATTATTAGAAATAGACATGTCATTATCATTAAGTATGACAAGTATGTCATTTTCACTATTACCTGCATTATTTAAACCTTCAAAAGCCATACCTGCTGTCATTGCACCATCCCCAATAACAGCAATTGATCTAAATTTAGATTTAGTAATTTTAAATGCTTCTGATATACCTAGTGCTGCGGAAATCGATGTGCTTGAGTGTCCCGTTCCAAAACTATCATATTTACTTTCAGATCTTCTTGGAAAACCAGATATTCCATTTTTTTGACGAAGAGTATGCATTTTATTTTTTCTGCCAGTTAATATTTTATGTGCATAAGTTTGATGACCAACATCCCATATTATTTGATCATTCGGGCAATCATATACATAATGAAGTGCAATAGAAAGCTCAATGACCCCAAGGTTTGAAGATAGATGGCCGCCAGTTTTTGAAACACTATCAATGATAAAAGTACGTAATTCTTTAGCTAATGATTTTAATTCATCTCTAGATAGTTTTTTTAGGTCTGAAGGTTTTTTAATTTTATCTAAATAATTCATTTAGTAATTTCTTTCATAGATTTTTGTAGCTAATTTTTCAAGGTAAATAGTATTTCCAGGGATTGAGTTAATTATTTTTTTCATGTCTTTAAAATAAGTAAGGTTAATTTTTTTAGCCTCTTCAATTCCTAAAAGTGAAATATATGTAAATTTATTATCTTTTTTGTCTTTACCACTAGTTTTTCCTAAAGTTTGGTCATTAGATTCATAATCTAAAATATCATCTGTTATTTGATAAATTTTTCCTAATAGAGTGCAGAAATTGCAAATTGTAGTGTTATCTTTATTTGCTGTTGTATCTATTCCAAGTTGCGATATAGCGCCAGTGGCATTAAATAATAGCCCTGTTTTTAAATTTTGTAATATTTGTAATTCTTTTTTATTTATTATTTTTGACGTATTTTCCATATCCAGTGATTGACCTTTTACCATCCCATTAACACCTATGGCATTGGATAAAATATGAATTATTTTTACTTTTTTTTCATTTTCTATTGGAAATGAAGGCGTGGATAAAATTTGAAAGGCTATAGATTGAAGCGCATCACCTGCAAGTATAGCTTGTGCTTCATCAAATTTAATATGAGAAGTTAGTTTTCCTCGTCTTAAATTATCATTATCCATTGAAGGTAGATCATCATGAATTAAAGAATAGGCATGAATAAATTCAATAGCTGCAGCAATATGATCGAGAATTATTTTATCAGTTTGGTTACTTTCACCAATAGCATAACTAAGTAAAGCTCTAAATCTTTTACCACCATTTAAGGATGCATATCTGCATACCTCATGAATTAAAGAATTAGATGTTTCTTCTTTGATAAATTTCATCATGAAATTTTCTACTCTTTCTTGATGATATTTAATCCAATATTCAAAATCCTCAGTCATTTTTTTTGAAGTCTTTTAAATCATTTTTTTGAGAAAGAATTTGAACACGCTGCTCGATTTTTTTTAATGATTCCTGAGCAGTTTTTACAAGTTTTATTCCTTTCTCGTAAGACTTTAATGAATCTTCCAGATTTAAATTATCGTCTTCCATTTTTGAGACAATTGATTCTAATTCTTTTAATAACTTTTCTATATTTATATTTTCTTTAGTCATAATTAAATATTTTCAATTAGGAAATTTTTAATATCTTCAATCTCATCATATATAACTTCATGAGCCATATTGTAAGATTTAAAAGAGAAACTTGTTGATTTAAGAATCTCCACATAGCTTTTTTTAGCTATATTTATGTTTATGATATCATCACCGTCACCATGAATTGCAATTATTGGGGTTTCATCAACATTCTTAATATGCATGATTCTAGGCAAATACCCTGAGAGAGAAATGATTCCATCAATTTTAAGATTTGATGAAAGGCCTGTATAAAGAGATAAAGCTGCTCCTTGGGAAAAACCACCAAGAAATATTTTAAATTTCGAGGTTAAAACAGCACATCTTTCTTTAATTAAATTCTCAATAAATAACTTTGATTCATTTAAACCATCGTTATCTTGATATTCGAAAGAAAAAGATTTTATATCATACCAACCTCTCATCACAGAACCATTGTTCATGGTAATTGGTCTTAAAGGTGCGTTAGGTAAAATAAATTCAATATCTTTAAGATCTAAATTGTTTAAAAAAGTTACAAAATCATTTGCATCAGCACCAAGCCCATGAAGCCATATAAGCAAAGCTTTAGGTTTTTTTTGTGAATTAATTTTAATCATAAAAAAAGCGGATTAATTAATCCGCCTTTGAAGTTTATTTATTTATTTAGTCTCTAGAGTTTTTTTAAGACTTTTTAAACCAGGACCAACAATTTTTTTAACGGCTGCAACAGCAGTTGCATCGTCCTGTCCTTCTGGAATTGGAGGATTTAATTTATAAGTTCTATAAAATCTTGCAGTCCATTGAATAACAGACTCTTTATCATTAGAACCTTTTTTAACGATAATGTAGGCATTATAATCCGAGAAAGGCCCATCTTTTTTTAACATTTCGTATTTAATTTTCATTATTTCATCATCAAAAGATCTTATCTTCATAATTTTTTTAAAGTCTGCAAAATCTTTTACAATTTCCCAGGCTTTTGAAGGGGCAATTTTAACAGTTATCGATTCTTGAACTTTTTGTGGTGTCGGACCATGAGCTAAAACTGACATTGAAAATAATAGTGTTAATAAAGTTAGAATAAACTTTTTCATTTTTAAATCCTTAATTAAAGTTATAAATTAATCCCACATATTACTATAAAAACTTTAGTGAAGTATAAAATCTCCAAAAGATCGACTTTGAGCACCTGTTTTAATTTGTTTTATAAGAATTAAATCATTAAGATTATAGATTGAAATCGAATCACTACCCCAATTTGTAACTACGAGAAGATTTAAATCTTTGTGTAAGTCAAGATTTTCAGGAGTTTCACCAGTTCTAATTTGTTTTAATTCTTTGTTTGTTTTTAAATCGATGATACTTAAAGTGTCATCTACTGTATTAGTTACAAATCCTAAGTTATTGTGAGTCATTATATTGTAGGGGTGAGCGCCTACTTTAATTGTTTGAGTAGACCATTTTTCAAGATTAATAATTGTAATTGTGTCATCATAAACATTTGCAGTGAAAGCATATTTTCCTTTTGTATAAACTCCAAATGGATGTTCACCTGTGCTTAATTTCTTAATTAGTTTATTATTGTTATCATATATTTCCACAGTATTAGCATCTCTATTAGTAACGATTAAATAATTATATTTTGCGTTAAATGCTATTCCTGACGGAGTTACTCCAACTTTAATTGAATTAACAACTTTCATTTCTTCTACAGATATAATTAAAATATTATTTTTAAACCAATCAGTTACAAAGACTTTAGATTCATCAGGACTTGAAGTTAAACTTAACGGTGCTGTATTCAATTTGATTGTTTTGATAATTTGATCTGTATTAGTATTAATTACAGAAATATCATCAGTACCTACATTTCCAATAAAGCCCAATTTTTTTTTATTCAACAGAGTAATTCCAAGGGGAGCAATTCCTACTTCTAATGTTTTTATTACCTTAAGATTTTTGAGGTCCACTATAGAAACTGTGTTATCTCCCTGGTTCGTAATGTAGGCTTTTGGATTTATTTTTTCCTTATTTTGACATGAGCTTATTAAAATAAATAGTAAAAAGAAAAATACAATTCTAATAAATTTTTTATTGTGGATATTCATAAAATCAAGCTTTTAAATAATATTTTTTTGTGGAAAAATAGAATATATACAAAGGATAACATTATGATAGATGAAGAGGGATATAGACCTAATGTAGGGATAGTAATTTTAAATGATAATAAACAAGTGCTTTGGGCAAAACGAGTAGCAGAGGACGCATGGCAATTTCCTCAAGGTGGCATTAATGAAGGGGAGAGCGTGAAAGATGCAATGTATAGAGAATTAATGGAAGAGGTTGGCCTTAGTCCAGATCATGTAAAAATAATTGGACAAACAAAAGATTGGCTAAGATATGATGTACCTAAGCAATGGTTAAGACGAGATGGCTATAAAAGATATAAAGGACAAAAACAAATATGGTTCCTATTAAAATTCATTGGTAAAGATTCTGATATTTTATTAACACATTCAAATAAACCAGAATTTGATTCTTGGCGTTGGGATGATATCTCGTCGCCGTTAAAGCAGGTTATTGATTTTAAGCGTGAAGTTTACAGGAAGGCTTTGAATGAGTTGTCTGCTTATATACATTAAAAATTAAATTTTTATATTTTTGCAATTATCGACTGGCAATTTTTAACTTTTTCACCAAGTCTTACTATAACTGTTGCACTTTCTGGTAAGTATAAATCTACTCGAGACCCAAAACGAATAAAACCATATCGCTCACCTTTTGAAAGATTATCACCAATTTTTTTGTAACATAATATTCTTCTTGCTATTAATCCAGCAATTTGAACGCATGTAACTAATTTTTTGTTCTTAGTTTTTATTAATAATGCACAACGCTCGTTTTCAAGAGATGCTTTAGATAAAGAAGCATTTAAAAACTTTCCAGCTGAATACCATTTATTTATTATTTCTCCACCTATAGGTGCTTTATTAGAATGAACATTAAAAACATTCATAAAGACACTAATTTTTATTGCTTTTCTTTTTTTATAAGGATCAATTGTTTTTTCAATTGAAATAACGCGGCCATCTGCAGCTGATACTATTAAATTTTCATCTTGGGGAATTGGTCGATTAGGGTCTCTAAAAAATTGTAAAATAAATAAAGAAATTATCCAAAAAGGTATTGACGCCTCAAAAGAAAAAAAGCTAATTACCATATTTGCTGAAACTGAAATAGTTAAAAATAGCCACCCCTCTTTAGCTATAATTGGATATTTATTGTTTTTTTTCAACTAATTTTTAGACTTATCAACAATCTTTTTAATCCATGGCATCATTGATCGAAGAGATTCTCCGACTTGCTCTATTTGATGCTGTTTTTGTATTTCACGACGTGCAGGTAGATCTCCAACATTATCAACAAATTCTTTTGCAAATGATCCATCTTGAATTTCACTTAGAATTTTTTTCATTTCAGTTTTAGTTTGTGAATTAACAATTCTTGAACCTCTGGTCACATCTCCGTATTCGGCTGTATTTGAAATTGAATAACGCATATTTGCAATTCCACCTTCATACATTAAATCAACAATTAATTTTAGTTCATGTAAACATTCAAAATAAGCCATTTCAGGCTCATATCCTGCTTCTACTAAGGTTTCAAAACCTGCCTGAACTAAAGATGTTGTACCTCCACACAATACTACTTGTTCACCAAATAAATCTGTTTCTGTTTCGTCTTTAAAAGTAGTTTCTAAAATTCCAGTTCTTCCACCACCAATTGCTGAAGCATAAGAAAGAGCAATATCTTTTGCTTTACCTGTAGCGTCTTGTTGAATAGCTATTAAGTCAGGGATTCCTCCGCCTTTAACAAATTCAGAACGAACTGTATGGCCAGGGGCTTTTGGCGCAATCATAATTACATTTAAATCTTCTCGCGGTTTAATTTGCCCGAAATGGATATTAAAACCATGAGCAAATGCAAGAGTTGCCTCTTGCTTTAGATTAGGCTCAATATTTTCAGCGTAAATTTTACTTTGAAATTCGTCAGGAGCAAGAACCATAACTAAATCTGCCCAGGAAGTAGCATCTTCTACTGATTTTACATTTAATCCAGCTGACGAAGCTTTACTAGATGAGGATGAACTATCGCGTAAACCAACAACTACATCAACACCAGAATCTTTAAGGTTGTTTGCGTGAGCGTGTCCTTGCGAGCCATATCCAATAATTGCAACCTTCATATTTTTAATAATATTTAAATCTGAATCTTTGTCGTAATAAACCTTCATATATTTCCTTTAAAAAATTATATTTTAAGTATTCTATCTCCACGTCCAATACCTAATGCGCCAGTTCTTACTGTTTCAATTATTGCTAACTTATTTAAACTGTCAAGAAAGTCATCTAACTCACTAGTTGGGCCAGTTATTTCAATAGTAAAAGTAGTTTCTGTCATTTCAATAATTCTTCCACCAAATGTATCACTAATTCTTTTGACTTCATCTCGATATTTATTTGTAGCTTTAACTTTAACTATAATCAATTCACGTTCAATATGTCTTCCATCATTAAGATCAAGAACTTTAACAACATCGATAAGTTTATTTAATTGTTTAATTATTTGTTCAATTACTTCATCAGAACCACTTGTTACTATCGTCATTCTTGACAAAGTTTCATCTTCTGTAGGTGCTACTGTCAATGATTCTATATTATATCCTCTAGCAGAAAATAAACCAGAAACTCGAGAAAGTGCACCTGATTCATTTTCCATTAATAATGAAATTATATGTCTCATTTATAAATCTTCGGCTAAAATCATCTCGGAGAGTCCCTTGCCGTTGGGTATCATAGGAAATACATTTTCAGATTGATCAGTTATAAAATCCATAAATACTAAACGTTCTTTTAGTTTTGGGCTAAACGCTTCTTTTAAAGCACTTTCAATATCTGAAGATTTTTCAATTTTAAACCCAACATGACCATAAGATTCTGCAAGTTTAACAAAATCAGGAAGGGCATCCATATAAGATTCTGCATACCTGTTACCATAAAAAAATTCTTGCCATTGTCTAACCATTCCCATATATCGATTATTTAAATTAATAACTTTTACTGGTAGATTAAATTGTTTGCAAGTAGAAAGCTCT
>JAOMCC010000018.1 GCA_028344855.1 Nitrosomonadales bacterium
AAACTCAGCTGCACAGGTATCCACTCTTTTATAAACTGGGTGAATTTTATATCTATTTCTTAAAGACCTAATATCCTTAGTTTTCTTTGTCATTAATTTAGCTATTCGACTATCGGAAAATCCCTTTCTTTTAATAACTGAAAGGGTTTCTTTGTTTAGTGCTTTAACACTCATTTTTCTTATTTGTTTTTCAATTTCAATTATGTCTTTTATTTGATAAAGAAACCATGGATCAATCTTACAATGATGAAATATTTCATCAATAGACAAGCCAATTCTAAATGCATCTCCTAAAAACCAAATTCTATTTGGGCCTGGTTCCCTTAATTCTTTAATAATCTCATTTTTGTCTATTGATTTTTCAGATAAACCATCTACATCAATTTCCAGTCCTCTTAATGCTTTTTGAAAAGACTCTTGAAAAGTTCTTCCAATTGCCATAACTTCACCCACAGATTTCATTTGAGTTGTTAGTTTAGAATCTGCTTGTGGAAATTTTTCAAAAGCAAATCTTGGTATTTTAGTCACGACATAATCAATAGTTGGTTCAAATGATGCAGGAGTAAGTCCACCAGTAATATCGTTAGCTAATTCATCAAGAGTATATCCAACTGCCAACTTAGCTGCAATTTTAGCAATTGGAAAACCAGTAGCTTTTGATGCTAATGCTGAGGATCTTGATACTCTGGGATTCATTTCAATAACTACCATTCGCCCATCATTAGGATTAATTGAAAACTGAACATTTGAACCACCTGTTTCGACTCCAATCTCTCTTAATACATCAATAGCTGCAGTCCTCATTATTTGATACTCTTTATCTGTTAATGTTTGAGCTGGCGCAACTGTAATTGAATCCCCAGTATGCACCCCCATAGGATCTAAATTTTCAATTGAGCAAATAATAATGCAATTATCTTTTGTATCTCTTACAACTTCCATCTCAAATTCTTTCCACCCTAAAAGAGATTCTTCTATTAATAATTCATTTGTTGGGGATGCATCTAACCCTCTTTTACATATAGCCATAAATTCTTCTTGGTTATATGCAATTCCACCCCCACTGCCACCCATAGTAAAAGAAGGGCGAATAATTGCTGGGTATCCAATACCTGCTTGGACTTGAACAGCCTGCTCAAGACTATGCGCAATTACTGAGCGTGCTGAAGCAAGACCAATTCTATCCATTGCTTCTTTAAATTGTTGTCTATCTTCTGCTTTATCAATTGCTTCTTTTGAAGCACCAATTAATTCCACATTATATTTTTTCAAAATTCCATATTTATCTAGATCTAAAGCACAATTAAGTGCAGATTGCCCACCCATTGTTGGTAATAAAGCATCTGGTTTTTCTTTTTCAATAATTTTACTAACAATATCCCATTGGATAGGTTCAATATAGGTAGCATCAGCAACATCAGGATCAGTCATAATAGTTGCTGGATTTGAGTTAACTAAAATAACTCGGTAGCCCTCCTCCATGAGTGCCTTGCAGGCTTGAGCTCCAGAATAATCAAATTCACAAGCCTGTCCAATAATGATTGGGCCTGCTCCAATAATAAGAATTGACTTTATATCTTTTCGCTTAGCCACGTTATTTTTTCCCTTTAGACATCATTCCAATAAATTTATCGAATAAGTAATCCATTTCAGATGGTCCGGGGCTAGCTTCAGGATGTCCCTGAAAACTAAATGCTGGAGCATCCATTAGACTTATTCCTTGAAGAGTTTTGTCAAATAATGAAATATGTGTGATTTTGATATTAGTTGGAATTGATACATTATCAACGGTAAACCCATGGTTTTGGCTAGTAATAAAAACTTTACCGGTTTCTGTGTCTTGCACTGGATGATTTGCACCATGATGACCAAATTTCATTTTTATAGTCTTGGCACCACTTGCTAAAGCTAATAATTGATGGCCTAAACAAATACCAAAAATTGGTAATTTTTTTTCTAAAATAACTTTAATATTTTCAATAGCATAATCACAAGGCCCTGGGTCTCCAGGGCCATTTGACAAAAAAACCCCATGAGGCTTGAGGGCTAAAACTTGTTTCGCAGGGAGTTTTGCTGGAACTACCGTAACTTTGCATCCACGTGAAATTAACATTCTTAAAATATTTTTTTTAATTCCAAAGTCATAAGCTACTACGTGATATTTAGTTAATGATACTTTTTTATATCCTAAACCAAGTTCCCATTCCCCTTCTTTAGTTGTATATTTTTTTTTGGTTGAAACTACTTTAGCTAAATCCATTCCAGCTATTCCTTGAAAAGACCTAGCTTTTTTAATGGCTTGTTTTTCATTAATAACTCCAGTCGTAATACACCCAGCTTGAGCACCATTAGTCCTTAAATGTTGTGTTAAAGCTCTGGTATCAATTCCTGATATACCTATAATTTTTTGTTTTTTTAAAAAATCCGATAGAGAATTTTTAGCTCTAAAATTTGAATATGCAATAGGTAAATCACGAATAATTAAACCATTTGCAAAGACTTTTTTTGATTCAAAATCTTCTAAATTAATTCCAGTATTACCAATGTGAGGATAGGTAAAGGTAATAATTTGTTCAGTATAAGATGGGTCTGAAAGAATCTCTTGATAACCTGTCATCGCTGTATTAAATACTATTTCTCCAACAACAGATCCTTTAATACCAATTGAAGTACCTCGAAACTTTGTTCCGTCTGCAAGCACTAATATGGCCGGCAATTTAGACGACAAGAAACTCCTCCAAGGTAAAAAATCATTAGATAAAACAAACGGGTGGTTTAACGCCTCCCGTCGTAAGAATTATAAATCATTCGTTACTTTACTTCAATTTAAAATATGAAAAATGTTGGTTATTTTTTTATATTTAACACATCTAACATATCAAAAAGACCATCTGAATGATTTGTTAAAAATTTAACAGCTTTGATAGCTCCCACTGCAAAGTTTGACCTACTTCCTGCTTTGTGAGTCAATTCAATCCGTTCACCTTCTCCTGCATATAAAACAGTATGGTCTCCAACAATATCTCCACCTCTTATTGCTGAAAAACCAATATCAGATTTTTTTCTTTTTTTCATTTCACCTTTTCTATCATAAACACTGTTTTCTTTAAAATTCAAATTAGCAGCTTTAGCAACTGTCTCTCCTAATCTTAGGGCAGTCCCCGATGGAGCATCAACTTTTTCACTATGATGTGATTCAATAATTTCAATATCATAATCTTTGTGAAGAATCTTAGTAGCCTCTTCAACAAGAGAAAATAATAAATTAACACCTACACTCATATTAGGTGCAAAACATATCGGTATTTTTTTTGATGCTAATAAGATATTCTTTTTTTCTTTTTCACTAAATCCTGTAGTACCTAAAACATATTTAACCTTACTTTTTACAGATAGCTCTAAATAACTTAGAGAAGCTTTGGGTCTGGTAAAATCTATAATAAAATCTCCCTCTTTTATTATTGATCCCAAATCATCACTAATAATTATCCCAGTTTTGATACCAAATAATACTCCAGCGTCTAATCCTAAACTTGGGCAATTAGATTGATCAATTGCTCCAATTAATTTTAAATCAGAATCATTTATAGTTTGTTTAATTAGGGTCTGTCCCATCTTTCCAGAAGCACCTACAATAATAATCTTTAAAAGGTTTTTCATATTTTAAAATCCTATTTTTTCTAATAAAAGATCAAAGTAACCTGGATCATCTTTTTCTGGTAAAGAGTCAATTATATCTTGTTTGATTGCCTCGTTAATTGAATCAGAAGTATCTATAGATTTCGCAGGTTCTTCATTAGATTCCGTTTCTAAATCTTCAGTTAATGGAGATAAATTTTCTTCTTGAGAAGATTTTATTTCTTCATCGCTAATTTTAGGCTCATTATTACCTTTTTTTTCATCGAGTTGAAGATTTTTATTGTTTTCAATTACTTGATCTGGTTTAATTTCATCTACTGTCTCTTCTTTAGGAATCACTTCTCCTGAAATATTTTTTAATTTTTCATCTTCAAAATTTAAAACAACATGTCTTCGTTCAACTAAAACATCATATATCCTCATTACATATACATAATCCCATCTTTCTTGATGGAAGGTATCTTGAATTAATGGAGTGCCTAAAACAAAACGTACTTGAGATTTTGTCATGCCAGGTTTTAATTTCATTAACATTTCAGAGGTAATCTCATTTCCTTGCTGGATGTCTATCTTGTATACTTTAGGTAAAAACTCAGGAACTGAGTCTAATGATGAGCAAGATATTAAATTAAATAATAAGAAAATTAAAAAATATTCATGAATATTTGTCTTTATTTTCATATAATCATAATATAACATTATGAATAGTAAGTTAATTTAAATTTGGAGTTTAAGCTTATGTTACAACATGCTGATTTAAAAAAAACGGGTCTAAAAAATACTCTTCCAAGACTTAAAGTTTTAAACATTTTTGAAAATAATAAAGATAAGCATTTGTCGGCAGAAGATATATTTAAAATTATGCTTAAAACAGATGAAGGTATTGGTTTAGCAACTATATATCGAGTTTTAACTCAATTTGAACAATCTGGAATTTTACTTCGTCATCATTTTGAAAGCGACAAAGCAGTTTTTGAGCTTAATCAAAAAGATCATCATGACCATATTGTGTGTCTTCAATGTGGTTATATAACAGAATTTGTTGATGATGAAATTGAAAAAAAAACAAAAAATGATTGCTGAAAATAATGGATTCAATATTATTGAACATGCTTTGTATATATATGCTGATTGTACAAAAAAACCCTGCCCGCGTAGCAAGCAATAAAAAATTTATAAATTAGCTAAGTAATTCTTTAGCATGCTCTATGGTCGTTTTAGTTATTTCAACGCCACCCAACATTCTTGCAAGTTCTTTTACACGACCATCCTCATCCAGTAAATTAATCTGACTCACAGTTTCACTATTAATCTGATCTTTTGATACTTTAAAATGATTTAAAGATTGAGCTGCAACTTGAGGTAAATGAGTAATTGCAAAAATTTGTTGGCGAGAATCAACCGCTAAATCTTTAAGTAATTTTCCAACCACTTCAGCTACACCACCACCTATACCGACATCAACCTCATCAAATATCATTACAGGTACATTTGCTTTAGTTATAGAAGCAACTCTTATAGCCAAACTAATTCTTGATAATTCCCCACCAGAAGCTACTTTTTGAATTGGTTTAAGTTCTGCATTAAGATAAGTTGATATTAAAAATTCAACTTGTTCATTTCCATTAATACTAGGTTTAATTGAATTTAAATTTACTTCAAATCTTCCATGAGTAAAAGATAAGTGCTTTAGTTTCTCTGTAATAATTTTATTTAGCTTCAATGCAAATTCTGAGCGTTTTTTTGATAATTTTAAAGCAACATTTTCATATTTTTTTCTTGCTTCATTTAACGCTTCAGAAATACCTTTTTCATCTAATAATTTAGCCAATAATTCATAACGAGATTGCCATTCATCACTTAGATTTTCTAGATCTTCAGGCTTAATTCTATATTTTCTGCAAAAATTAAATGTGGCTTGAATTTTAAATTCTACCTCTTTTTTTAAATCTTCATTTATTTCTAAGTTTTGTAAATAATGATTTAATTCACGAATAAGTTCGCTTGATTCAAGAGCAATAGTATCTATAATTTTTGATTGGTTAGTTAGTCGATCATCTAGGTTAGATAAATTAGACAAAGATACTTGTACCTGATTAATTTGATTTGATAAAGAGGCATCACTTGAATCCAAAATAGAAATACAATTTTGAATTCCATCAATGAGTTCTGAACTATTTGATAACATTTTATGATTGGCTTGTATTTCTTGCCATCCAGACAAAGAAAATTCTAATTCTTTAAATTCTTTAATTTTATCTTCTAAGTCCTTTATTTCTTGAGCATATGATTCTTTATTCTTCTCAAAATTCTCATTTTCTATATGTAATTTATTCCAATTTTCATACAACTTTTTTATCTCAACCACTTCCTCATCTAGCCCTGCAAAATTATCTAAGATTTCTCTTTGTGTTGAATGTTTTAGTAATGAATGATGAGAATTTTGACTGTAAATATCAATTAATAATTCACCTACTGATTTTAATTGATTTATAGTCGCCGGTATTCCATTTATAAATGCTTTTGACTTCCCATCTTTATATATAACTCTTCTTAAAAAAAGACTTCCTTCATCATCTTCAAGTTCGTTTTCTTTTAACCACTGCTGAGCAAAAGCATTTTTTGAAATATTGAAAGTTGCAGAAATATCAGATTTATCTGTATTATGTCTGACTACACCGCTATCCCCTCTTTGACCAAGAGATAGTGAAAGAGCATCAATAAGAATTGATTTTCCTGCGCCAGTTTCTCCGGTTAATGCAGAAAAACCATTTTCAAAATTCAGTTCTAAGTGATCGACAATCACAAAATTTTTAATTGAAAGATTTTCAAGCATTTATAAATTTTATCCCCAATTTAATTTGTTTCTAAGCATTTCAAAATAACAATAATCTTTAGGATGAAGTATTGAAATTGATTGCTTTGCTTTTTTAATTTTAATTTTATCTTTTTTATCTAAAGGGATTTGAATTTGGCCATCGATACTGGCGTATGCTTCATCCATATTTACAATTTTTACCAAAATCTCACTATTTCCGCTAATAGCAATAGGTCTATTACTTAAAGTATGAGGGCTAATTGGTACAATAGTAATAGCATCTAAGCTTGGATGGATAATAGGCCCTCCTGAAGATAGAGCATAAGCTGTTGTTCCAGTTGGTGTGCTAATAATTAATCCATCGGACCTTTGAGAATGAACAAATTTTCCTTCAATCATTACTTCTAACTCAATAAGTCTTAGACCGCTCCTGATAACAACATCATTTAATGAAAATGACTCATGTATAATTTTTTCATTTCTTAATATTTTAGTTTCAATCAACATTCTATTGTCTTGAATATAAGAACCATCTAAAATATTATCAATACTTGCAAACATGCTATCTATATTTAAATCAGCTAAAAATCCAAAACGCCCCTGGTTTATTCCTATCAAAGGTATAGAAGAATTTACTAAAGTTCTTGCGACCCCAAGCATAGTTCCGTCCCCTCCAACAACTAAAGCTAAATCAACTTTTTTACCAATATCCTCAAGGGATAAAGATTGAAATTTACTTAAATTAATTTGCTTTTGGGTTTTTTCTTCGATAATTAAATCAACATTTTTTTTAGTTAAATGATTTATTAACTGAATAAGCTGATTGCGGATATCCTTTGACTCATGAAGAGAAGGATATTTACCAATGATTGCGATTTTTTTAAATTTCATTACCATTCTTTTTTTTAAACTAGCTATGTTAACGTTGAAACAGTAAAATATATAATAAATACATTTTAATGTATTACAAAATTAAATAACGAATTAATTATAAATTCATGGATTTAGATAAAAGAGCTCAAACTCTCTTAAAAACATTAATTAGTCATCATATTGGTGATGGGCAGCCTGTTGGGTCAAAAACATTGGCAACTACATCAGATTTGGATCTAAGTCCTGCATCAATAAGAAATATTATGAAAGATCTTGAAGATGCTGGCTTCATCATTAGCCCGCACACATCCTCAGGTCGAATCCCTA
This sequence comes from Nitrosomonadales bacterium, assembly GCA_028344855.1. Lineage (GTDB taxonomy): Bacteria > Pseudomonadota > Gammaproteobacteria > Burkholderiales > Methylophilaceae > BACL14. The sequence goes on from JAOMCC010000018.1 coordinate 7,658, forward strand.
CACAAAAAGGATATAGATTTTTTGTTGATAGTTTAGTAACCATGAAATCATTAAATAAATCTGAAATATCTGAACTGAAAGACCAATTAATAATGTCAGATAATAAACATTTAATAAATTCAGTTGCTAAAACCCTATCTCATTTAACAAAATTTGCTGGGGTTGTATTGATTCCCCGAGCCAAAAAAGTTGCGTTTAAACATATTGAATTTCTTGAATTATCAAAAAATAGAATTTTAGTAATTATTGTTACTGATGATGGAGGGGTTCAAAATAGAGTTTTATACACAGAAAATAATTACAATAAACAAAATCTATTAGAGGCTTCAAATTTTTTTAATCAACACTATGCAGGTTGTAATATCGAAGAAGTAAAAAATAAACTTGTTAATGAATTAAAAACAATGAAATCAGAAATGGTAACCCTGATGACTGCAGCAATTGAAACTTCAGACGATGTTGATCAAAACGAGAATTTGATAATGTCAGGGCAAAGAAATTTATTAGAAACATCTGAATTATCAAAAAATGTTTCTAGTGTAAGAAAAATCGTGGAAGTTTTTGAAAAAAAATCTGCATTGCTACAATTGTTAGAAAAAAGTCATCAAGCAAGTGGTATTCAAATTTTTATTGGGGAAGAGTCTGGGTATCAAGCATTAGATGAATGCAGTGTTATAACTGCTCCTTATGAAACTGATGGTGAAATTCTTGGTATGCTTGGAGTTATTGGTCCAACTAGAATGGCATATGAAAGAGTTATTCCAATTGTAGATATCACTGCTAAACTATTGAGCAATTCAATAAAATAAGAATCTTATGAGTTACTTCAATAAAGAACCTAACTACGAGCATGGTGATCCACAAAAAATTGGAATTATTTTAGCAAATCTAGGTACTCCAGATAAACCAAATACTCTTGCCTTAAGAAAATACCTAGGTCAATTTCTCATAGATAGAAGGGTAGTTGAGATACCTAGATTTATTTGGTGTTTGATTTTATATTTTATCATTTTGATTTTTAGGCCTGCGTCCTCTGCAAAAAAATACAAACAAATATGGACTTCAAAAGGCTCTCCACTTTTAGTAAATGCACAAGCTCAATCTAAATTATTAAAAAAATATCTAAGTAAAGAATTTAAACAGCCTATAGAAGTCTCATTAGGAATGAGCTATGGAAACCCATCAATGAAAAAAGCTTTTAATGAATTAAAAAGTAAAAACTGTACCAAAATAATTTTTTTTCCCCTTTTTCCTCAATATGCCGCCTCATCATCGGCTTCAGCAATGGATAGTTTGTGGAGATTATTACTAAAAACGAGGAATGTACCAGAGATAAGAACAATTCGTCATTATCATGACCATCCTGCTTATATCGATGCCTTAAAGTTATCAGTATTAAATTTTTGGAAAAAAAAGGGTAAGCCTTCAAAGCTTATAATGAGTTTTCATGGCATTCCAAAAAAATCTTTGTATCAAGGCGACCCATACCATTGTGAATGTCACAAAACTGGACGTTTATTAGCAGAAGCTTTAAATCTAAAAGAGAGTGAATATGAAATCTGCTTCCAATCTCGCTTTGGCAAAGCAGAGTGGCTAAAACCATATTTTTCCGAAGTCATCAAAGACTTAGGTAAACAAAAAACAAAAAATTTACATGTCATATGTCCAGGATTTTCGAGCGATTGCCTTGAAACCCTCGAAGAAATAAATATGGAAGGAAAGTCTATATTTCTTGATAATGGAGGTAAGGATTATGATTATATCCCCGCCTTGAACAATAATTCCTATTGGATTGAAGCTATGGGAGAAATCTTAAATTCAAACCTTCAAGGATGGATTGACCAAAAGTGGTCTTTAGTTAATCAACAAAAAAAATCAGCTCTAACAAAGAAACAAGCTGAAAAATTTAAATAAGAACAGCTTATGATAATTCTTACTGGTGGTGCAGGAATGATTGGGAGTATGATCGCATGGCACTTAAATACAATTCTTAATGAAAATAAATTCATCATTTTTGATGAGCTCATAAATCAAGAACAAGAGAATAATATTAATAAAAGAAAATTTGTTGATTTACTTAATAAAAATGACCTTCCAAAATACCTTAAAAATAATAATAAAATTACTGCCATTATTCATATGGGAGCTATAACTGCAACTACAGAATCTAACTTTAATAAATTATTGATTTCAAATATTAGATATAGTCAGATGTTATGGAGTTGGTGTTCAGAAAATAAAGTACCTTTTATTTATGCAAGCTCAGCTGCAACATATGGTGGGGGAGAAAATGGTTACAATGATAATGAAACATCATTATCAAAATTAACTCCTCTAAATGCTTATGGTTACTCTAAACATTTTTTTGACCAATGGGCTCTCTCACAAATTAAATTAAATGAACCATCCCCGCCACAATGGTGTGGATTAAAGTTTTTTAATGTTTATGGGCCAAATGAATATCACAAAAATAGAATGGCTAGCGTGGTTTTTCATGCATTTGAACAATTTCAAAAGAAAAAAGAAATCAGATTGTTTAAAAGTGCTAATAAAAAATATAAAGACGGCATGCAATTAAGAGATTTTATTTATGTTAAGGATGCGGTAGAGTTTGTTATATTTTTTTTAAAAAACAATCATATATCAGGTTTATTTAATTCTGGAACTGGGACTGCACAGTCATTTAATGATTTAGCAAATGCAGTTCTAAAAAATACAAAAGGTGACAAATCAAACATTAAATATATTGATATGCCAACTGATCTGAAAGGCAAATATCAATACTATACCGAAGCTAATCTTGATAAAATATTAGCCACAGGTTTTAATATAAAATTTAAAAATTTAGAAGAAGGAGTAAATGATTACATGCAGAATTATCTTCTTACTTCAGATAGGTATGCTTAATTTTGAAAAATAATATTATTGATATTATAAGTAATGCATTCAATGCAAAAAATAAATGGGGCTTAGTAATTGGTGACATCATGCTGGATACATATATTACTGGCGATGTTAAACGATTATCACCTGAAGCGCCAGTACCTATTGTAAATGTAAATGACTCCATTGATATAATTGGCGGAGCAGGAAATGTTGCCCTTAATTTGAATGGCTTACAAATTAAAACAATCTTGGTAGGTGAAATAGGTGATGATGAATCTGGCGATATATTAAAAAATTTATTTAAAGAGAATAATATCTCTACTAAATATCTAGTTAAAAAGAAAGGTTTTACTACTACAAAAACAAGAATTATTAGTGGGCAACAACAAATGATTAGGCTCGATAATGATCAGATTTCAAAAGGACCAAACACCACTGAATTAAAAAAAATTCTTAAGCTTATCTCAAGTGGTCCAAGCATAATTATTATTTCAGATTATGAAAAAGGTTTTCTAACACCTGCATTACTTAAGAAAATTATTCAATTAGCCAATAAAAAAAGTATTCCTGTAATTATTGACCCTAAGGGGACAAATTTAGAAAAATATCGAGGAGCAACAGCTATTACTCCTAATAGAAAAGAAGCTTTTTTATTGGCAAATCTTCATGATAAAGATGAACACTTGCTTGATGCTTCTTTAAAAAAGATAGTAAAAAAATATAATTTAAATTATATTGCAATGACTCAAGGTGAGTATGGAATAAAACATATAACAAACAATAAAGTTGAAGAATATCCAACAAAAATTACTGAGGAAGTTTTTGATGTTTCAGGTGCTGGTGATACGGTAATAGCAACATTATCAGCTAGTATCATGGCAAATTTAACTATTAAAGATAGTTTAGAGCTAGCTAATTTAGCTGCAGGCATTGTTGTGAGACAACTCGGAACTATGCCAATTAGTTTAAATGAATTATTGATGAAGCTTCACTCATTAACAAGTATTAATACTATTAATAAAGTTATTACTAAAGATGAATTGCTTAAAAGAATCAAAACTTTTAGAGATCATCATTTTAATACGTCAGGTAAAAAACCAATTATTGGATTTACTAATGGATGTTTCGATATTGTTCATGCTGGACATGTCACCTATCTTCAAGAGGCACATAAACAAGTAGATATTTTAATTGTTGCACTTAATAGTGATAGTTCAGTTAGAAATATTAAAGGGGCCAATAGACCAATAATTGGTGAAGCAGATCGAGCTCTTGTCCTTTGTTCTTTAGAATCAGTTGATGAAGTTATTTTATTTGATGAAGCCACTCCCCTAAGCTTAATTAAATCAATCAAACCTGACATATTATTTAAAGGCAATGATTACACAATAAAAAATGTAGTAGGGGCAAAAGAAATGAAGCAATGGAGTGGAAAAGTTGTCTTAATTCCAATTGTTAAGGGAAGAAGCACAAGTAAAATTATAAAAAAAATAAGTTAAATTAAATCGTGAATTTTTTCAATATAGTTTAATTCATTTTCCTGACAGACTTTTTTCCATTCATCAAAATCCGTCCATCCATAAATAAAAATAAAATCTAAATTATATTTTTGTGCCGTTTGAATATCGTACAAAGAATCACCAAGAAATAGCGCAGGTAAGAAAGTATTTTCCTTGAATTTATTTTCTATAATTTCATGTTTCGAAGTTGGGCTTCCAAATATACCGCCCTGAAAATAAGAATCAATATTTTTTTCTTTAAATAAAAATCTTAGTTCGTCTTGATCGCCTCCAGATGCAACCATCCACCTTGCTTTTAATGTTTTAGATTTTAATTCTTTTAATCCTGAGGCAATTTCACAATTATTTAAAAGTTTAATAACTTCTTCATTTAGAGTTTTAACTAATTTATTCATCGAAGCTTCCAGAATTTCCTCACCCATAATTTCTTTTAAAAAAAATTTAAATTTTATGTACCGAGAAATCCCTGTAAGTTTGATATGGTGCTGAGCAAGTTGATCTGCTTGATTTTCACTAGCTCCATATCTTATAGCTGTATTTCTATAAGCTTCTATTTTTTGAAAATTAGAATTTAAAATAACACCATCGCAATCAAAAATAATTGTTTGGTATTTACTTAGATCTATCATTTAAAGCTAAATTAAACTTGCTTCTTTAGCAAGCTTTGTAATCTCTGACCAATTTTTATCTTTTATTAAATTTTTTGGAGTAAGCCATGTTCCCCCGCATACAGGGACATTAGGTAATGATAAAAAATCAGTAGCTGTTTTAATTGTTATTCCCCCTGTAGGGCAAAATTGAATATCGGCAAATGGGCCTGAAAACCCTTTTAAAAGATCGATACCACCTACAGCAACTGCAGGAAACAATTTTAAAAAAGAAAATCCATCTTGATTTGCTTTCATAACCTCGCTTCCACTTGAAACTCCAGGTAGAAGTGGTAATTCTATCTCTTTACATATTAAACTCATTTCATTTGTATACCCTGGACTAACTGCAAATTGGCTACCAGCAAGTTTTGCATTTGTTGCATCAGACTTTGTCCTTAAAGTTCCTGCTCCAACAATAGCTTCAGGTACTTTATTTGCTATTGTTTCTATTGCTTTTAATGCGCATTGTGTTCTTAATGTTATTTCTAAAACCTTTACCCCTCCAGCTAATAGTGCCTCAGCAATAGGGACAGCATCATCTACATCATCTATTACAATTACTGGTATCACAGGTCCATATTTAGCTAATTCGATTGTTTGCATGTTTACCTCTTAAAATTTAGTTGGTCCATGTTATGGCGCCTTCTTCTGCTGACAAAACATTTTTTCTCATGTTACCAAATAGCTCACGACCAATTCCATGCCCATTATTTATTTTTTGATTTTCTGTCATTTCTACTGGTTTTCTTTTATCCCATTCATCATCATCAATAAGAACATTCATTGAGCCAACAACAGCATTTAATCTTATAATGTCTCCTTCTCTTATTTTTGCAATAGCCCCTCCAGCTGCAGCCTCTGGACTCATGTGAATCGCTGCAGGAATTTTACCTGAAGCCCCACTCATTCTTCCGTCAGTAACAATTGCAACCTTAAATCCTTTATTTTGAATAACAGATAAAGGTGGAGTAAGCTTGTGAAGTTCAGGCATGCCATTAGCCTTTGGTCCTTGAAAACGAATTACAGCTATAAAGTCTTGATCTAATTTTTCTTCATCAAAAGCAAATAATAATTCCTCTTGACTATTAAATATTAGCGCAGGTGCCTCTAAAACATGTCTATCTTCTGGAACGGCAGATATCTTAATTACAGATCGCCCAATATTGCCTTTAAGCAATCTTAATCCACCAGATTCATTAAATGGATTATCCATACTTCTTACAACAGAATCATCACCACTTTTTTCTGGTAAATCCTTCCATGAAAGTTTTTCTTTAACTAATATAGGAGTTTTTGTATACTCAACTAGACCTCCAAAGCTTGAAGTAACTGCATCTGGATGCATACATCCTCCTTGAATTAACTCTCTTATGATAAATGCTGGTCCACCAGCTTTTTGAAATTCATTTACATCAGCTTTTCCATTTGGGTACACGCTTGCTAAAAGGGGAACAGATTTAGCTAAGTCATGAAAATCTGACCAATCAATAATAATTCCTGCTGCCTTAGCAATTGCAACCCAATGAATAAGATGATTAGTTGAGCCTCCTGTCGCTAAAAGAGCTGACATTGCATTTATAATTACCCTTTCATCAACTAATTCTCCAATAGATATTGTTTCTTTATTTGAAATATTTTCAATTAATAACTTAACTGCTTCTATAGTAAGATCTTTACGTATATCATTATAAGGATGAACAAATGCCGCACCGGGCACGTGTAATCCCATAGCCTCCATTAACATTTGATTACTATTGGCAGTTCCATAAAAAGTACATGTCCCCTCACCATGGTATGCAGAGGATTCTGAATCTAATAACTCTTCTCTACCTACTTTTCCTTGTGCATATTGTTCTCTAACTTTTGACTTAGACGTATTATCAATTCCAGTTGACATCGGTCCTGCTGGAACAAAAATAGTAGGTAGATGGCCAAAATGAAGAGCTCCAATTAATAAACCCGGCACTATCTTATCGCAAATACCAAGCATTACGGCACCATCAAATACATCATGAGACAAACCAATCGCTGCTCCCATAGCAATATTGTCTCTAGAGAAAAGACTTAATTCCATTCCAGGCTCACCTTGCGTCACACCATCACACATAGCAGGTACGCCGCCAGCAACTTGAGCAGTTGCGCCAAAATTAGATGCTGCATCCCTTATAATACCTGGATAACTTTCATATGGCTTGTGCGCAGACAACATGTCATTGTATGCAGTGACTATTGCTAGATTAGGTTTTTTTTCTGAAACAATCTTAAATTTATCATTCTTGGGTAAAGCTGCAATAGCATGAGCTACATTAGCGCATCCAAGACGATCAGTTCCTTTATCTCTTTTCTTCATTAAAGAAACTCTTTCAAGATATGCAGTCCTGGTTGGTCGACTCTTTTCTTTTATTCTCTCAGTAATTTCAATAATTGATTGTTTCATAATTTCATGTTTGTTTTTTCATGTTAGCAATGCATTATCAATGAAATGCTATAAATAAGTCAAATATGCTCGTATTTAAATTTAATATCAAATAAATTTTTAAACAACCTTGAAATTATTATAAAGGTCTCCATATAAATTGTATCTTAAACTACAAAATTTTAATTAGTTATGAAAGATAAAACGACAACAAAAAAGACTAAAAAAGCAGTTAAGTCTAAGGACATAGAAAAAGATTTAATTGATCAAGCTGAAAAAATTGAAGCTCTTGAAGCGCAGTTACTTTATGCTAAAGCCGATTCAGAAAATAATAGAAAAAGGGCTCTAGAGGAAGCAGAAAAAACAAGAAAATATGCAATAGAAAGTTTTAGTCAAGAAATACTTCTTGTAAAAGATAGTCTTGATTCTGCATTAACAATCGAAAATGCTTCGTTAGAAAGTTACAAAAATGGTGTTGAATTAACAGTAAAACAATTGTCAACTATTTTTGAGAAATTTAGTATTGAAGAACTAGATCCAGTAGGCGAAAACTTTGATCCTAATTTTCACCAAGCAATGACGATGTTAGATTCTGAAGAAGAACCGAATAAAATTCTTTCTGTTTTTCAAAAAGGTTACAAATTAAATGGGAGAGTTTTAAGGCCAGCATTAGTTTCGGTTTCAAAAGAAAAAGAAAAAAAAGCTTGAAATTTTTTTAAGCATCCCTATCTAAAGAATAACTATTATTATAATTAAGGAAATGAAAAAATGGCAAAAATTATTGGAATTGACTTAGGAACTACAAACTCATGTGTTTCTGTCATGGAAAATGGAAAACCAAAAGTAATTGAAAATGCAGAAGGAACCAGAACAACTCCTTCGATAGTTGGTTATCAGGATGAAGGGGAATCACTAGTTGGAGCTCCTGCTAAAAGACAAGCTGTAACTAACCCTGAAAACACTGTCTATGCAGTTAAACGATTAATTGGAAGAAAATTTGATGAAGACGAAGTAAAAAAAGATATAGGTTTAATGCCTTACACCATTTCAAAAGCAGATAATGGTGATGCTTGGGTTGAAATAAAAGGAGAAAAGATGGCTCCTCCTCAAATATCTGCAGAAATTTTAAGAAAAATGAAGAAAACAGCCGAGGATTATTTAGGTGAAGAAATTAAAGAAGCTGTCGTTACAGTTCCAGCATATTTCAACGACAGTCAACGACAAGCCACAAAAGATGCAGGAAGAATTGCAGGATTAGAAGTTAAAAGAATTATTAACGAACCAACTGCAGCTGCTTTAGCCTTTGGATTAGACAAAAAAGAAGGCGATAGAAAAATTGCAGTATATGATTTGGGTGGTGGGACTTTCGATGTATCTATCATTGAAATAACTAGTGTAGATGGTGAACATCAATTTGAAGTTCTATCAACAAATGGAGATACTTTCTTA
>JAOMCC010000019.1 GCA_028344855.1 Nitrosomonadales bacterium
CTATGGAGGATAATACAGATGAAATGGATGCTCCCCAGCTCCACCAATTTAACAAAGCTAAACCCATGATTATTAAGGGTTTATTTAAATTTTTATTATCAACACAATGTCGTTATTTCTTCTGGATCATCTCCCCAGATTATACAGCCACCCAATTTATCTAATAAATCCATATAATTACCGTTCCTTTTTTCATAAGACTGGCTTAACCCCAACCTGGGTCACCACTGGTATCGATTTCCTTCCAACATGGGTCTCCACTGGTATCAATTTTTGTCCAGCCACCGGCAGATGTGGGAGACGACTTTGGTGAGCTGACTAAACAATCTCTACTTTCTTTGGTTAATTCAGTATCACAATTAATAATGGATAATTGACCATTGTGGTTAAGGCTAAAACAACTCAATCCATTCTTTTTTTCAACATCCTCTTCATCAGCCATCACCAGATTAGGTATTAAGAATAAGAGTAGGAGTAGTTTTTTCATATTTATAGGCAAACTTTCTGCATAATCTCCTAATATTTATATTATTAGTTAGTTAATTTTAATTATATAGTTTTATTTTTGTTAAACTATTAAGTAAATTTGAAGCGAGTATAGTATGGAACGAAATTTGTTTTACCAAAATAATAAATTCCATTAACCTTTAGGCACTTGTAAGAATGAGTAAATTAGATTCAACAGATAATTTAGTTCAAAAAGGTGCAGCATACCATCATCAAGGTAACTTTGATCAAGCTGAAGAAGTGTATAAGAAAATTTTAAAAATAGAGCAAAATAATTTTGATGCACTTCAACTTTTAGGTTCCTTGTTGGCACAGGTTGAAAAATATTTAGAAGCTTTAAAATTTTTAAATAAGGCATTAAAGGTTAAACCAAATGATGCGCGTATTCAATTTAATAAAGGTATTGTTTTAAAAGAATTAAAACGATTTGATGAGGCATTAGAAAGTTATGATCGTGCTATTCAAATAGAAGAAGGTTATGCTGATGCTTATAATAATCGTGGCATTGTTTTAAAAGAGCTAAAACGACTTGATGAGGCATTAGAAAGTTATGATCGTGCTATTAAGATCGAATCAAGCTATTCTCAGGCTTACTATAATCGAGGAATTATTTTACAAGAGCTAAAGCGATTCGATGAAGCCCTTTCGCATTACAATAAAGCTATTGCAATAAATCCAAACTATATAGATGCCTTTAACAATCGCGGTGTTGTTTTAAAAGAACTAAAGCGATTTGATCAAGCTCTTGATAACTATAATCAAGTGATTGCATTAAAACCTGACTATGCCAAGGCTTATTACAATCAAGGAAAAACGTTCCAAGAGCTAAATCGTTTTAATGAAGCACTTGTTAGCTACAATAAGGCAATAAAAATAAAACCAGATTATGCAGAAGCATTTAATAATCTTGGTAATTCGTTCCAAGAAATTAAAAAATTTGATAGCGCGTTAGTTAACTATGATTATGCTATTGCGCTTAAACCTGATTATGCTGATGCTTACTTTAATAAATCCCTGCTTTTAATTCTTTTGGGGGAATATAAACAAGGATGGCAACTTTATGAGTGGAGATGGAAACAAGAATTTAAAATTAACACTATCCGATTATATAAACAACCTTTATGGTTAGGTAATGAATCATTAACTAATAAAACTCTGTTAATTTATATTGAACAAGGATTTGGAGATTTTATTCAGTTCATTCGGTATATTTTTTTGGTTGAGAGATTAGGGGCAAAAGTTATTATTGAAGTCCCATTAACTTTAATGAATATTATTAAGACTTTAAAGGGAAAATTTAACATTATTCAAAGTGGTGAATTATTACCTAATTTTGACTATCACTGTCCTGTAATGAGTTTACCATTAGCATTCAAGACAACGATAAAAAGTATTCCTGCAAAACTTCCTTACATTTATGTAGATGAAAAAAAGAAGATACTATGGAATAAAAAATTAGGAAAGAAAGAAAAGACTAGAGTAGGGTTAGTATGGTCAGGAAATCCAGAGCATAAAAATGATTCTAATCGAAGTATATTACTTAAAAAATTTGAAAATATAATTTCTCTCCCTTTTGAATTCCATTGTCTTCAGAAAGAAATTCAAGAAACTGATATTCAAACAATAATTGATTTTTCTCAAATCCATCAACACCAAAAAGAAATAGCTGATTTTTCTGATACTGCAGCACTGATTGATGCTATGGATATAATTATTTCAGTAGATACTTCAGTAGCTCATTTAGCAGGAGCAATGGGGAAAAATGTATGGGTGTTATTACCTTATTTGCCTGATTTTAGATGGATGCTTGATAGAAAAGATAGTCCTTGGTATCCATCAGCAAAACTTTATAGGCAAAATATGAAAAATAATTGGCACGATGTTTTAGAGGAGTTAAAAATCGACTTACTTAAATTCATTGATAAATAAAGGTTTAAGTTAAATAAATTTCCCAAAATGAACTTTACTGCTCCACCAATTATTAATTTAAAGTATTGTAATTACGGAAGTTGCTAGCAGCTTCCGTTTTCATTTTTAAATAAGTAAATTGAACCATCAGACAAGATTAAAATAGGTCCCTTATCAGTATATTTATGCTTCCCAACAAGAATTTTTTTATCCGGGCATGTTACGGTAACTTTTCCAATTAATCTTCCATTTTTCCATTTACCGACATGGGTTCCACCATCAGCATAGGTCATAGTCCCATCACCATCTTTTACATTCTTTTTCCATTTACCGGTATAGGATGAAACATTATCCAAAGTCATAGTGCCTTGGCCATAGAATTCACCTTCTTTCCATTCACCTTCGTATACATAGGAAGGTGTTGAAATAGTCCCTTTTCCATGAGCTACATTATTTTTATATTCGCCAACATATCTTGAACCATCACTGAATTTGGTTTCACCTTCTCCATGAAGTTTTCCGTCTTTAAATCCACCTTGATATACCCAGTAGCCAGGGAAAATCATAGTACCTTGCCCATTAATTTTGTTATTTCTCCATTCACCTTTATACTTTTTACCATTATCCCATGACGCTTCACCAATACATTCATCCCAAACTTTTCCATCACCATCTGGGCATGATGGTAAAGCGGATACTAGACTAGGTATCAAAAATAAGAGTAGAAATAGTTTTTTCATAAGATCAGTTTACTCCCAGATAATTAAGTGGGCAAATTGCTCACCAATTTATATATTGTTAATATAATTGAATGTACGAATTTTTAGCTAATCTAACTCTAGTCATTCATTTAATTTTCGTTTTATTTGTCATTTTTGGAGGACTATTATTTTTTATTTTTCCAAAAATTATTTATATTCACCTCCCAGCATTAATGTGGGGAATTTATATTGAATTAACTAGCTCTACTTGCCCGTTAACTTATCTCGAAAATTGGTTTTTATACCAAGGTCAACTAGCAACCTATTCTAATAGTTGTATTCAAAAGTATATTTTACCGATTATTTATCCTGAAAACCTTACAGCTGACTCACAAATATACTTAGGGACAACACTAATAATTATCAATATCTACGTCTACGGATTAATTTTATTAAAAGTTAAAAAGAAATAGAAGAGGGTTCAATCCCTACGACTCCAACAATTTTTCTTGTTAAATTGCATATTTATACATTTAAGAATATAGTGGACGTGTGTATGTTATTACTTTAATTGGAGAAATTCATGACACAACAAAAATGTAAATGTAGTTGTAAAACTACAAAGTGCTGTAAAGAAAAAACTTGTGCTTGTTGTAAAGACAAATGTTGCTGTAAGTAAAACTTAAAACAAGAACAAAAAAGCGACACAAGAATTTCTCAGCTTCCTAATTTTCAAATCGAAATCTTTGATTATTAGCAGACCTGTATATTTAATCCATAAAGTCAATTGTTAGAAGTAAACGGTGTGTTTCATTAAGTAATCGCGGTGAACGATGTATTAGTCCTGCTCCATGGTTTCCTTCCCAACTTTCACCTTTAAGTAACGCAACATCACCTGGACATAATTGTTGGATATCGCTTACATTCTGAAAAAGACCTGATTGTTCATCTGGCTTACCCTGGTTTCCTGTTCCAAGTTTACTTCGATCAGCAATTCCGTGAGGAAGCCATTCTGTCGCAATACCCTGATAAGTCGTTACAAGTCGACATGGAACCGCATCAACATGAAATCTTGGACACATCGCGTTATCCAATGAAGTTAATCTTAGGCCTGCACTTTTTAGATTAAACAGGTAACAGAACATCTCTACTAGCTTTGCAATATCTTTGCAAAGTATGGTTGCCATTTGTGAAGAGCCCAGGATCGTCTTCACAGACGAAAAAGTATTTAGTGGCGTGACCACTAGGGATATTTGTAACATTGGGTTTGTGATTAAGATATTGTTAGCTGCCTGAGTTAATATATCTTCAAGTTTGCGCTTCCAGATAACGATATTGGTATCTTTGTGATAAATATCTCCAAGGACTTCAACTTGGCTGGACTCGATATCATGACAAAATTGTTTTGCTGATTTCGGGTTCTCAGTTAATGTGGTTAATGAGTTCATTTATTTTCCGTCCATGCGGGAAAAGGATCACTCAAAGTTACCCAAAAGTCTTTCCCTTTATGAAGATCTTCATCTGATAAAAGACAATCATTAAGCGCATTGGACATAGCATCCTGATCAAGTTTTTGGCCAATAAATACTAATTCTTGCCGCATGTCACCAAATGGCTCCTCCCATTTGTTTTTTATTGAAGCTAAAGATTCTGGGTCAGTGGGCCAATCTTGTTTCGGAACAGAGTTCCAGAACATACCGGCATAACCATAACTGGCAATTCCTCCAGCCTGACTCCATTGACCAACGAATTCTGGTCGAGAGCCAAGCCAAAAGTATCCTTTAGATCGAATTAATTTACCAAACTTCTCAGTGTCATGAAGAAATTTATGAAATTTTTCAGGATAAAAAGGACGTCGTGCAATATAGCTGAAGCTACTGATTCCATATTCTTCAGTTTCAGGAATATGCTCACCTCGCATCTCTTTAAGCCACCCTGGAGCCTGTTCTGCTTTTTCAAAATCAAATAGATTTGTGTTGATTACGTTGTTGATATCAACTTTACCATTACTAATAGGTATTATTTTTGCACGAGTATTAAGTGTATTAAGAATAGCATTTAGCTTACCGATTTGGTGCTTTTCGACTAGATCTGTTTTACTAACAAGAATTACATCAGCGAACTCTATCTGATCTACGAGTAAATCAGCTACACTTCTTTCATCCTCTTCACCAAGTGATTCACCAGTTTCTTTTAAATATTTTGCTTGATTGTAATCCTTTAAAAAATTTACAGCATCAACCACAGTGACCATTGTATCGAGTTTTGCTACATCTGATAAAGACGCACCGTTTTCATCAGCAAAGGTAAATGTTTCTGCAACTGGCAATGGCTCTGATATCCCTGTTGACTCAATTACTAGATAATCAAACTTATCATTTTTGGCTAGTTTATTTATTTCCAAGAGTAAGTCTTCTCTTAGAGTGCAACAAATACACCCATTACTCATTTCAACTAGTTTTTCTTCTTTATGACTCAGTGATACTTCACTTTTAACCATCTCTGCGTCGATGTTAATATCGCTCATATCATTTACAATTACTGCAACTTTCTTACCTTGACGATTATTGAGGATGTGACTAAGTACCGTTGTTTTGCCTGCACCAAGAAAACCCGAAAGCACCGTAACTGGGAGAAGTTTTTTCATTAGCTTATTTTCCTAATCAATAAAAAATGTTTAATATATTTGTTTCTATTTTTGTATTACACATTTTTTATGATATACAAGCTGTCAAGCTTTTTTATTTAGGTTTTAAATAGTGACTTTGTAATAACTTACTAAAATTATATTATTACCAAGGTAGAACATCTTCACCATGAAATAAGCCACCAGTTGGACCATCATCTTTTAGAGTAGCTAGATATAATGAGGTTTTAAAGCTATCTTTAACCTCCACTGGTGCGTTAGGACCACCTAATTCTGTTTTCACCCATCCTGGATGACCAGAGTTTACTTTAATATTTGTGTCTTTTAATTCGAGTGCAAGATGGATTGTGTATGCATTTAAAGCAGTTTTTGAGGCGTTATATGCAAATTCTTTTGCTGGAGCAATGGGTGAATCTTTAGCTGTATGAAGTGTTAATGAGCTCAAAATTGTTGAAACGTTAACTATTCTTCCTGCTTCAGATTTTTTAATTAATGGAAGCAATTTTTGTGTAAGGGAAATAACTGAGAATAGATTTGTTTGAAATGTATCTTTTACATCCTTGTCACTCACCGTTGAGCTATTCGTAACAAATAGATTACCTGTTAAAAGGACGCCTGCATTATTTATCAAAATATCTAATTTATTATATTTCTCTGCTATATGGTCATATACTTTTTGAGGTGCTTCTGAGTCAAATGCGTCGTATTCAACTAAATCCGCTTCAATTCCAATAGATGCTAATTCCTCAACAGCTTCTTTGCCCTTTTTTAGATCTCTTGAACCTAATATTACTTTTATACCTAATTGAGCTAATTTTTTTGATGTCTCAAATCCAATTCCTCTATTAGCGCCTGAAATAAATGCTACTTTTTCCATAATTTTTCCTTATAAAGTTAATTTTTTTAAATTTTGTTGAAATAGTTGTAAATCTTCACCAAGTAATTTTTTGGTTTGATTTTGTGCTTTCTTCCAATGAGGTAATATTTTATCAAGCACCTGCTTTCCATTTTTACTTAACTTGGAAAACTTCATACGTCCATCTAATCCATAATTAGTTTTTATCCATCCTGATTTATCCAAAATTTTTAAATTTCTTGTTAGGGTAGTTCTTTCCATTTTTAGTTGATTTGATAGTTCACTGATAGTTTTATTTTCAATTTGTGACAAAGTCACAAGAATGGATACTTGATTCGCATTAATTTTTTCGCCAGATTGTTTTAAATGTTCATTATATTTCTGCGAAATATTTCTTGCAGATTTCCTTATGCTTGTGCATAAACAATCTGTAAGTTCTGAATATTTTTTTTTCTGTGAATCCATTAATTTACATTTACATTTAATTTTTAATAGTATACATTTATATATTAAGTGTATATACACATAATTTCAAGGAATTTATATGGCAACTGAAAAAAAATTTAATTTAAACGATGGAACTTATATTAGATACACAGAGCAGGGCTCCGGCGAACCTCTTTTATTATTACATACAATAAGGAACCGATTAGAATACTCCGATCAATTATTACCTTATCTGACTAAAAAATTCAAAGTCTATGTTATCGACTTACCCGGTCACGGAGACTCTCCCATCAATAAAAAAACAAACTATGACCAAAGTTTTTTGACTGACTCTATTGTGTCATTTATTGAAGATTTAAACTTAAAAAACCTCACTATTGCAGGAGAATCGATTGGGGCTGTTTTAGCTGCAACTATTGCCAAGAAAATACCTAATAGAATCAAAAAAATATTTTGTTTCAATGCTTATGATTACGACAAAAGATTTGCTCAGGGCGTCATGCGAGGAAATTTTATGGCAACTTTTTTATTATTTCATGTAAGTTTGCCTTTTGGTCTCGGAGTATTTTTTGCTAAATTAGAATCCTTTCCAACTTTATGGATGATCTTCCGAGGAGGCGTCTATAAGAAATCTGCTATAACAAGTGAATATATAAAACTTCTTTGCACCTCTATAAAAAAACCAAGCTTTATTTATCACGAGAGAAATGTTTTTCAGAATCATAAATCATGGTTAAACGATGATGCTTTATATAAGGATTTGAAGATTCCAGTAAGTTTAGTTTATGGAGAAAGTGATTGGTCTAAACAAGATGAAAAATTAAATACTATGAAGGCATTGAAGCTAAATTCTTTCCATACAATGAAAGAAACAGGTCATTTTTCCTTTTTAGAGTCACCTAAAGAGGTATCTGAAATAATTATTGGGAAATAATTCTTTTGCTTATAGAATAGTTATTTTTTAAATTAGGTAAATCTAAAAATGTGTCCAGCATGTTATCTCAATGGTTTTTTATTTTTAATATTTGGTGCCAGTGGGGCTGCTATAGCCACTAACCCATGGGTTATCGCTCTAGCTATTATTTTAACTTTAGCAGGCTTTTATTGGATGTGGAGGGCATGGAAAAGAAGAAGCCCGGGCAAAATAATGCAGAATATAAGAACTACTATTATTTTCTTGTTAGTGTTTGGCGCAGGATTCATCACAGCTTCTTATGCAACGCATGAATATTTTAAAAATCTTTATTTTCAACAAACAACTATAGATGATTTGAAGTAGTTATGACCATGTATTCTTATGTTTAAATTTGAACCTTATTTATTTTATATTTTTGTTTTTTTTGGCTTGATTTTAGTCTTGGGGATTTTAATATTTATAGCGTATAAAGTTACTAATAAAAATATTGATAAAAAGCTTGACAGCTAGTGTAAACTTTTAATAAGAACAATTACTTTATAATAATTTAATATGAAAAATTTTTTAATTACTTCTATATTTTTCTTAAGCCTTATAGTTAATATACAGGCTGGTTTTGCACATGATATAGAGCATTTAAATCATAATCAGCACGAAAATGATGTTGCTTGTGAAGAGCATGATGATGAGCCTACAAATGAAGCTGCTTGCGACCAGTGTCTTTTAAATTATCATTTAGTTAAGTCACCTAACCTGAATAACCTTTTAGATTTCGAAACTAATGACTATGTTCATTTTAATGATAGCTACTTCATAAATTCTAATATTATTTATGCTTTCTTAGCCTATCAATCTCAAGCCCCGTAAATACTCCTAAAGTAAAAAATTTATTTTAACTTAAGGAGTTTTTATGCGTATCGTATCAATGATATTCGCTTTACTGTTTAGTAATTTAGTCTATGCAGGTGAAGTGCAAAATTTAGAAATAGAAGAAATACCAATTACTGGTAACCCACTTAATTTGTTAGCAGATGACATGGTAATACCTGTTCAGATTTTTAGTGGAATAGATTTGCAAACTATGAAGCAGCCGTCTTTAGGTGCAACTTTAGATATGGTTCCAGGGATTTCTAATAACTCATGGGGCGATAGTGTCGGTCAGCCAGTGATTAGAGGGATGGATAGTAATCGAATCAGATTTCTAAATAATGGTATGGAAATTAAAGATGTTTCTAATATGTCTGGTGATCATGCAGTTGCAATTGATACTATCTCATCTGAACGAATCGAGATTATTAGAGGCCCAGCGTCGATAATCTATGGTGGTGGTGCAGTTGGTGGAGTAATAAATATTATCGACCATCGAATTCATAGTGAATTTGTAGATGGAATGATTGGTAAATATGATCAAAGTTTTGGTGGAGCAGGTAACGAAGTATCTAGTGCAATATCTGTAGATTATGGAGTTAAAAATGTAATGTTCCATGTTGATGGCTATACGAGAGATAGTAAAAACATTAAAACTCCAGGATTTTCTGTATCGAAAAATTTAGCAGAATCTGATGATGAATTTGCACGAGATAAATATGGAAAAGATACTGTCGTTAATTCTTATAATGAAACTGATGGTGGTTCATTCGGTGCATCTTACTTCTTTAATGACGGATATACAGGATTGTCTTTCACAAAACATCAACAGAATTATGGTAATCCACTTGAAGATGGTGGCATGATGGATTTAAATTCTAATCAATATGATTATGTTTTAGAGAAAAATAAAATATCATCTTTTATAAGCAAAATGAAATTTAAGTTTGGCTATAGTGATTACGATCATCAAGAAGTTGAGCCATCAGGTGATGTTGGTCTTGAATATATTGATAAAGGCGTTGATGGTAAGTTAGAATTTACTCACTCATTAATTAATAAGTCATCAGGTATTTTTGGAGTTGATTTTGGAAACTCGCAGTTTCAAAAAACTCAAGGTGATCCATTCATTGCTAATAACCAAAGGAAAAATTTATCTTTTTATTTACTCGAAGATTATTTCCTTAATGACCATAAAATTACTTTAGGTTTTAGACAACAGTTTGACCGTTTTCGCTCTAATGACTTTACAAGTGACGATGGTTGTACAGTTGCTTATACTAGTAGTTCTGATTGTGACGCAGAAGGTGGTACAGAGCAATCAACTACTTTCGGTAAAGATAAAAAAACCTTCAATAGCAGTAATTTAGCTTTAGGTACTGTTTATAAACTAAAGCAATGGACAATGTTGTTTAATCTAAGCCATAGTGAAAGATCTCCAGCACATAACGAGCTTTTTGCTTTTGGCCATCATCATGCAACAGAAACGATTGAACAGGGCTCTAGAGATTTAAAAAGAGAGCGTTCGAATACTGTGGATGCTCAATTTAAATGGAGCAATCAAAAAACTAACTTTTCTGTAAGTCCATACTATACTGATTTTGCTAGTTATATTGGACTATTAAACTCTGGAGAAACTCAGAACCACCTTCATGAAGGAGAGGACGAAAGTGAAGCATTAGCTGTGTATAAATATACAAATATACCAGCAAAATTTTATGGTTTTGAGGTTGAAGGAGATATGAATTTATCTACTAATTATGGTATAAATTTGTGGGGAGCCTTTGTTAAAGCTAAAAATAAGAATGGAGGAAATCTACCAAGAATTCCCCCACTCAGAATTGGAGGTGGGTTATCTTACGAACGAAATACTTTCAGTAGTAGTTTAGACTTAATGCATGTTTTTAATGCAACTGATATTGGTCCATTCGAACTAAAAACAGATGATTATACCAATATGACTTTAACGATGAATTATTTCCTTCCTAAATATAAAAATGTTAAATTTTATTTAAAAGGCGATAACCTTCTTGATCAAGAAAAAAGAGATCATGTCTCGTTTTTAAAAGATAAAGTCTTAATGGGTGAAAGATCACTTATGTTAGGTGTTACAGGTGATTTTTAAATAATCATTTAATCAGAGTTAAGCTTATCTTGCTTAACTCTGATTTTCTAACTTTATCAATTGTGTATTTTTTTGTTCGAATGATATTATGCAACTTAAAATACATTGAATAAGGTTATTTAAATGATTAAGGAATTCGAATATCTCAAGCAGGAATTTCCAAATAAATACATAAGTATAGTTTTAGAACATAAAGCGGTGAACAAAGTATTAACGTTCTGTGATGATGAAAATCAATATCTTTTATTTCCAGGTATGTTTTCTGAAGTAAATGGAGGTAAAGGAATTACTGATGATTTAGAATCATATCTAGTTAACTTTTTGGTGGATAAATATAAAGCAAAAGCTTTTGGAAGAGCTGCTGCTTTTGTTTTGGAAGATCAAACTACCTTTATTGGCTTTGATTTCAAGAGTATAGAGAATGATATATGGTCACAACAAAATAACTTCTCTGTTGATGAAGAAGGTAAGGTTACCGATGTAGATAAATCTGTTGTCAATAGTAGTGATCAGAATAGTATATGTTCGATAGTGAATTCTTATTTTGAAAAAATAGATTTTCCTGATGATACACAAGAATATTTAAATAATTTATATGAACAAATTAAACCAAGTTTAAATATAGTTAAACTAAAAAATAATTAAACTAAAGACAATAGCTTTATTTCTCTAATTTTGAGAGGCCTTTGAACACCTTTATTCAGCCCAAGGTCGTTTGCATTTATACATTGAAAAAGTGGCTTTACCAGGTTCTGGTGACTTACTTTTCATAATAGTGTTTGCTTTTACAGAAACTGCGCTATTCTTAGCTAGTTGTAATAAGTCTCTATTAATTGCTTCTTCACTTCTCTCAACATATGCAATTTCAGAAAGAACACTTACATCAACTGTTCCTTTTGAAACACAGTCCTTAGGCTCCTCTTTTACTAATAAAATCTTATCTGAACCATCTTTAACGTCTACAAATTTTGCACAACTTGTAATTGCAAATACGAAAAAAAACAAAAGAATACTTTTAATAGTATTTGTTAAATTCATCGAAACTTCTCCTTTTTATTTATCAATTTGTTTTCTTAATCTCTTTGATTTTGGTTTTTCATGATTAAATTTGAATTCTGGTAAAAAGTCAAAATTTATTAAGTCATCTTTTTTTTGATTCGGAATTATTTCTTTTTTAGTTATAGTTGGATCATCAATAGTTCTCAAATAATCTTGATAAGTAGTAAAAAATTTAACGTTATATTTTTGTTTAATATCTTCAGATGGAATTTCATTGGGGACAATTACCTGTTTACCTCTTTGCCAATTTGCAGGGATAGCTACATTATGTTTTTTAGATAATTGGAGAGCATCAATTATTCGAATAATTTCATTAAAATTTCTACCAATATTTTTTGGATAAGATAGTATAGTTTGAACTGTTTTATTCGGATCAATTATGAAAACAGATCTAATTGTAGATTTATTTGCATCTCCAAATACACTTTCACTTGGTTCGGCTTTAGGATGATACATTCCATAAGCAGCAGCTATCTTTAGTTTTTTGTCTGCAACAATTGGATAATTAAGATCAGGTTTCTCCAATCCTACCGTCACATTGTCGCCTTTATATTTTTTTTGAAGGTTTTTATAATTATCAACATGCGGTATCCATTCTAAGTGGTCACTGACACTATTTGTACTTAAAGTAATAATTTTTGTTTGTCTTTTTTTAAATTCTGGCTGTAGAAATGCTAATTCAGCTAACTCTGTAGTACATACCGGAGTAAAGTCACCTGGGTGGGAAAATAGAATAGTCCAATTCTCGCCACTCCACTTATGAAAATTAATTATCCCTTTAGTTGATTGAGCCTCAAAATTCGGAGCTTTATCTCCAATTTGTAGTGAATGACTAATTAAAGGAATTATTAAAATTATTAATAGAAAAAATCTTAGATTGTAAATATTACGCATTCAAATTAACCTTATTTAAATTATATAGTAACTAGTTTAAACTAACATTTATCCCACAAATTTTGAGATAAAATTTAATTCATGAAACATTATTGGTTTACACCAAAAAAATATGGATGTGGATTTTATCCATCATCAGTCCAAGGTTGGATTATAATTCTATCAACATGTATTTTGATATGTTTAGTTTTTTTTATTAATATTCCAATTGAACAAAATAAAATTATTGCTTCAAAAAAAGATTGGTTAAAATTTTTTTTTGATTTCTTTTTAATTCACACCTTCTATATAATTTTAATTAAAGATAGAGTAAAAGGTGGAGTTAAATGGAGATGGGGCAAAAGTAAAAAAGTTTAAATTATTTATCACTTTAATTCATCTCTAGTTGAAGCAAAAGCAGCTATAGCTTTATCCAGATCTGCTTCATTATGAGCGGCCGATATTTGTGTTCTAATCCTAGCTTTACCTTTAGGCACTACTGGAAAGAAAAATCCTATCGCATATATCCCATGATCTAATAATTTTTTACTCATATCTTGTGCTAAATTTGCATCACCAAGCATAACAGGCACAATGGGGTGGTCCCCGTCACTTATTGAAAATCCTGCTTTCTGCATTCCTTTTCTAAAGTAGTGAGTATTACTTTCTAATCGATCACGAAGTTCAGTTGACTCACTGAGCATATCAATAGCTTTTATAGTTGCTGCACATATAGATGGGGCTAAGGTATTAGAAAATAGATATGGCCTTGATCTTTGCCGAAGCATATCAATTATTTCTTTTCTGCCCGAAGTAAAACCCCCTGAGCCACCACCTAATGCTTTACCAAATGTACTAGTAATAATGTCGACTCTATCCATAACTCCACAATATTCATGGACACCTCTTCCAGTTTTACCCATAAATCCGGTTGCATGACAATCGTCATGATGGACCATGGCATCATATTCATCAGCAAGATCACAAATCTTATCTAACTGAGCTATTGTTCCATCCATGGAAAATACCCCATCAGTTGTAATTAAGATACGACGTGCATTATTTTTTTTAGCTTCTATAAGTTTAGCTTTTAAATCATTCATATCATTATTTTTGTATCGATATCGTGCAGCTTTACATAGCCTAACACCATCAATAATTGATGCATGGTTCAATTCATCTGATATAACGGCATCCTCACTTGTTAGGATAGTTTCAAATAAACCAGCATTTGCGTCAAAGCAAGCCGCATAAAGAATTGTTTCTTCCATCTCAAGAAAGTCAGTAACTTTCTGCTCAAGAGTTTTATGAATAGTTTGAGTCCCACATATAAATCTGACTGAAGCAAGACCAAAACCCCATTCGTCATAACTTGATTTAGCAGCTTCAATTATTTCATTATTATTAGCTAAGCCTAAATAATTGTTAGCGCACATATTTATGACATTGCTTCCATCACTTAATACGATTTCATTTTTTTGTTCTGAATTAATGTGTCGTTCAGTTTTCCATAAACCAGCCGCTTTAATTTCATCAAGATCACTTGCAAGACTGCCTCTTGTAGCTTTAAAACTCATTCATAATCCTTAATTTTCCCAATTTAAAATTACTTTTCCTGATTCACCTGAACGCATCACATCAAAACCTTCTTGAAAGTCTTTGAAACTGTAACGATGGGTAATCATTTTTTCTAAAGGTAATCCACTTTGCACCATCATTGATCCTTTATACCAAGTCTCAAAAATTTCACGCCCATAAATACCTTTTATAGTAAGGCCTTTAAACACTACATTGTCCCATTCAATACCTGCTCCTGCTGGCATAATTGCAAGCATAGCTATCCTACCTCCGTTAATCATATTATCTAACATTCCGCTAAAGGCTTGAGGTGATCCAGACATTTCTAAACCAACATCAAACCCTTCATAGATACCAAGAGACTCCATTAGTTCCTTTGAAAGACTATCTTTAGAAACATTAATCACATTTGCTTTAGGTAATATATTTTTTATCATATCGAGGCGATATTGATTCAAATCTGTTACGACAATATTTCTTGCACCTGCATGGCTAGCTACCATAGCCGACATCATTCCGATTGGTCCTGCTCCTGTTATAAGAACATCTTCACCAACCATATTGAAGGAAAGTGCTGTATGGACTGCATTTCCATAAGGGTCAAATATTGATAATAGATCGGTAGAGATTTCACGACTAGGTTTAAAAATATTTTTTGCAGGAACTGATAAATACTCTGCAAAAGCACCCGTACGATTTACTCCAATACCAATTGTATACGGACATAAATGTGGCTTTCCCGCTAAGCAATTTCGACATCGTCCACACGTAATGTGACCTTCACCAGAAACTATATCTCCAATTTTCAAATCAGTGATATTAGAACCAAGCTCTACAATTTCTCCAGCATATTCATGACCAGTTATCATTGGAACTGGAATAGTTTTTTGTGCCCATTCGTCCCAATTATAAATATGGATATCGGTGCCACAGATCGCTGTTTTTTTTATTTTAACCAGCACATCATTATTACCAATTTCAGGCTCTGGCATATCTTCTAGCCATATTCCTTCCTTTGCATGTCTTTTTACTAAAGCTTTCATTTATTCCCCATAACTTACATTTGAATCTATAAGAAGTTATCATTTTATTTCATTAAAAATAAAATGATAGCAATACTTAAAGTATTATTTGAACCAAATTAATTTTTTAGTGACTATATCTTTATGAATTTAATTAAAAAAAAACTAATACCCGTTATTTTATGTGTTTTTTGTATTTTTTCAATCCCAATTAGTTGGGCTTTAGAAAATTATGTTGGCGAAACATTTAAAACTGATAAGCCAATTACACTATACACTGCAACTCAAGCAAAAGAAGGAAGAATAAAATCTGTTTTTTGGCAAATAACTGACAAACAAGAAAAAAAACATTATCTTTTCGGCACAATTCATACAGATGATAATCGTGTTTCAAATTTCAACCCAATTGTCTTAGATAAATTAAAGGAAATTGATATTTTTGTTATGGAAACAGATGAAATTCTTGATAGATCTATACTTCAAGTTGATTCAAAAATTTATGAAGGTCGCTTAACAGAAAAAGAATTGGAAAAAGTTAATGCGTTAGCGGATTTTCATACAATGTCTAGAGAGAATATTCTGTCTATGAAGCCTTGGTTACTTGCTGTAATCTTTGATTCACCAAGACCTATAACGCCATTTAATCAAGATAACTTGCTTAAATCAAAAGCAGAAGACTTTTTAAAAATTACTCAAGGAATCGAATCTCCATCAGAGCATTTCAAAGTACTTGACCTTTTTACGATTGATGAGCAAATGGCTCTATTAAAAGCAGTTCTAAAAAAAGATTTAAAACAAAAAGAGGATAATTATGAGTCATTGATATTAGCTTATTTAAGTTCTGATGTAGAAAGTATTTTAGAAGTGGATAGCAAAATTACTAAAAGTTTTATTTCTGAATCTATTTGGAAAAAAATGGAATTATATTTGCTTTTAAAGAGAAATAAAGTTTTTG
>JAOMCC010000002.1 GCA_028344855.1 Nitrosomonadales bacterium
TAGAGCTAGAAGTAGAAAAGAAAGAAAGTTCTGTATTTAGTGATTGTACTGATCCCTATGCATGGGACAGTCCTGATCGGTGCGTCGTTTTCATTCGAGATACAGATGGGGCAGGAGTGACTGTGATGAATTTTAGTTTCTCACAGAAGACGAAAGGTGCTTTTAGGTTGATGGAGGAATGGTTGAAAGATGGTTATAAGGGTGGGCCTATAATTAAGGATGTTGATTATTATTTTACACCAGTATCAAAAATGCCAACATCTCCTGAACCTACAAGATTCCCTGATGAGTACTTAAGAGATATGGGTATGTAGTTAGATATGGAATAACCCTTAATAATCAATGGTTTAATAATTGGTGGAGCTGGGGAGCACCAATTTCATCTGTATTATCCTCCATAGTTGTGTATTAAACAAATGGAATCGCCCTACTTATAATCTTACTTAGTCCATAGTAGTCATTGTTGTGTATTACAATCTCATGTCAAGTGGCACATGAAGTGGCACATGAAGTTATAAGTGGCACATGAATTTGCCCACTTAATTGTCTGGGGGTAAACTGGTTTTATGAAAAAACTACTCCTCCTTTTATTATTATCAGTATCCACACTAGCATTTTCTAAAGAATTTAGTATTCCTGAATTACCTATAGAAACTTCTTGCTGGAGTAAGGAGTTAAGTAATGAAAATATTGAAATATGCAATCAACTTATATTCTTGGATTTGGATTTTGATGGTCAAAATGAAATTATAAAAAGAGATTTCAGGGGTGGTCAAAGAGCAGGAGACCGTTTTATCATTTACAAGCATTCAGGTAAAGAGATGCCAGGTGAGCAAGTTGAGGAAATGGATTATGCGCCTTTTAATAACATAGATTACACCACGACTTTTGATTCATCAAAAAAAGAAATACTCATATATTTTTCTGGTGGTGCTTGCGGTTCAGAGTATCGCACTTACAAAAAGATAAGTTCAAAATGGACGGTAATCAAACGAATAGTTTATAACCAAGATGATTGGGATAAGGGAGATAAGGATTGTTACGAATCAACTTATGAAGTTGATGATAATTTAGAACTTGAATTAATTAATAGAATTAAATTATATTGAAAGCTAAATTATGAAAACACCTCACTGCCCACAATGTAAAAGTGAAAACACCGTACCTATTATTTATGGATTAAAAGAGGTAATTGAAAATACATACAATGAAAAAACTACTCCTACTCTTACTGTTAATACCTAATTTAAGTTGGGGAGGTTTATTAGGTGGTTCAAAAGAAACTACTCCAGGGAAAAATCCGTTTGAATTGTTGAAAGGCTTTATTGACGATAGCTCAACGGTTAATAATGATGAAATAGGAAATGATTCAGCATACTGGGAAAAAAGAAAGAAAGAATTATTAAAAGAAAAGGCTAGGACTCAATCACTCTCTAAAATGGTTTTTCCTTATGATGTCGAGGGAGCTGAAGAAATTTTTGCAGATCCAGAATTAAAAAAGATTTCAGGTATTTCCCCAAAATACTTCACAGGCGGTTGGGACGGATACCAGAACAAGCTCCCTCAGATAAAAACGCAAAGTATTTGCGAGCTAAACATAAATCTACCAACCAAGAATATTAAAAATTATGAAGCAGATACTAGATATAGATTTATTGCTGAATATACTAGTAGCCAGAAATTTAATATAAATAATAATAGTGTATTAGGAGATGACGACGGACATACTCAGGTAGATTTTAAAATAAATCCAATCTTAAATGAACACGGATTGGTACGAATTAATCCCGTAACCCAATATGAAAAAAAATACTATACAGGCCTCATGTATATAACTTTTTATTCTTCGTACCAATCTAATGGATGTATCTTTAGAGAATTTGACTCTCTTTGGTACGAACCAAATGAAGCTAATTTTCAAAGAGAATTTTTAGCTAAAAATTATTTTGGGTCTACAAATGAAAAGATTACTTTAATTTTTCTCAACGAAAAAAAATCTACTTTTGGTAGTGCTTTATCCATTCATAACGCTATTATTAATAGCAAATCAAACGTAAAAAATGCGCCATTAAAAATTTACTGTCCAAGTTGTTTAGAACAAAAAGAATATATTATTGACGTGGATATAAAATCATATAAACAAAAATATGCAAAGAAGTTAAAAAAAGAGGCTGATAGAAAAAAACAAATAGAGCTTGAGGAAAGTAAAGAAAGAAAAACAATTTTAAATAAAAAATTAGCACCTATGAGGAAGCAATGCGAAGAGCTTGGCTTCAAAAAAGGAACTAAGAAATTTAAAAACTGTGTAGTAGAATTAATGTAATGAAAAAACTACTCCTACTCTTATTCCTAATACCTAATCTGGTGATGGGAGATGAAGAACCATGTAATTTACTTCCTTTAACTACTCCAGAAGGACGAAACTGTATATACAAGGATTGTGCAAATATTGAAACGGCCGATGGAAATTATTGGGATTGTTCAGAGGGAGCAAAAGAAAAACAGTTATTGAGAAAAAAAGAGAAGACACTTGAAGAAGAAGAAACTAAATTAAGAGAAAAAATTGACTCAAATAAATCTAAATGCGAAGAGATCGGGTTTAAAAAAGGAACTAAGAAATTTAAAAACTGTGTAGTAGAATTAATGTGATGAATAAAATACTTCTACTTTTGTTATTTTTTTCCTTTACATCTTATGCGGATATGGCGGATTATAAAAATACGTGTGAAGAAATTGGCTTCAAGCCTAAAACTGAAGATTTTGGATCTTGTGTTCTTAAGCTTAAAAAGAAAAGAGACTTTAAGAGTGTTAGAGAAAGAACGATAAGAGACGCTAAGGCTGTTGTAGAGAGAGAAAATATAAACTCAACAAATAAGATTAATCAACAAGCAGCTCAGCAGCAAGCCGAAGCACAAGCAAATGCTTATTTCTCACAAATTAAATCTCAATACTCTTCTGCTCAACAACAATACCAAAAACAATTACTTCATCAGCAAAAACAAATAGCTGCATTACAAAAAGCTCAAGCAGATGCTAAACGCAGGAAAGCAAGTATGTACTTAATGAAATTAGGTGAAGGAATAGCACAAGGAAAAACAATTGGTGATTCAGCTAGAGCCGCTCAAGGATTACCTTTAGTAGATGCCCCAACCCCTATAGAACCTAAAATTTGGTGGAATGAGACTTATACTATTAATATTAATGATGCATCTTATCGATGCACATATAACCAACATATGAACAAAGCAACTTGCTATGATTAGGTATTTTGAAAAACTACTCCCATTTAATAAAAAACGACATACAGAGTGACATACAAGTTAGAGTTTACCGATGTCAGATGTAAAAAAACCCTTAATAATCAATGGTTTATAATTGGTGGAGCTGGGGGGAATCGAACCCCCGTCCGCAAGCCCTCTACAGGCAGTTCTACATACTTAGCTATGTTGTTTAATTTAACTTTTAGTTCACCAACAAGCAAGCGAATATAAAAGCGAGTTACCTTAGTTTAAGAAATTATTAAGTAACCCAATAATCTCCGAGTCTCTCTTTATGACGCTGTAACCTGAGCGAGTGACATATCAGGACAGCGTTTAGCTGGAATTAAGCAGCTAAAGCGTAGTTATCGTCATTTGCGATTACTGTTTTTCTAGTTTATTAACGAGGTACCTAGAAGCCTCGGTATGCACTGATCTGTTTTGTAACCCACGTCGAAACCGGGTCAGCCCCAAACAAGTTATCATTATACTACTTTCCTTTGTTTGCTGCGCTTAGAATCTGCTTCTTCTCCCTATTCCAATCTTTTTCTTTTTCTGCATGACGTTTATCGTATTGTTTTTTACCCTTTGCTAATCCAATTTGGCATTTAATTTTGCCTCTAGTGAAATGCATATCAAGGGGTACTAGTGTAAAACCTGAACGCTCTACTTTTCCAATCAATTTAGCAATTTCGTCATTATTTAGTAGTAGCTTTCTTGTTCGTATATTTTCTGGATTAATATGGCTAGATGCATTTCCCATTGGTGTAATGTGACAACCTAATAAAAATATCTCACCTTTCTGAACAATCACATAAGACTCTTTAATGCTAATCCGCCCATCCCTAATAGCTTTAACTTCCCATCCTTCAAGAACAATACCAGCCTCATACTTATCTTCAATAAAGTAATCATGGAAAGCTTTTTTATTTTGGATAATGCTCATTTAATTATTTATCATTTAAAAGTATAATTGTACGCTATCTACAATATTATCATTTCATGATTACAATCAAAAAAAATGCGCTAGTGCTTCATGGTAGAGAAAAAATGTTCAATCTTGTTGATCGGGTTGAAGATTATCCAAATTTTCTTCCATGGTGCGGTAAAACTATTCTTATTAATCGCTCTGAGAAAATAACTAAGGCAACAATTTTTATTAATTATCATAATGTAAAACAATCTTTTACTACTGAAAATGCTAAAATATTTCCCACTCATATGAACATCAATCTTGTAGATGGTCCTTTTAAAATTTTAAAAGGAGAATGGAAATTTATTGAAATTGAAAAAGGTACTTGTAAAATAGAATTTGAACTACATTACGAATTTAGCAACTTTATTTTGGATAAACTTATGTCCCCAGTATTAAATTTAATTGCAAATACATTTATTGATAATTTTGTTGCTGAAGCAAATAAGGATTCTAATGACAGATAAGATAATGATTGAAGTTTCTTATGCTTTACCAAAAAAACAAATTATTATTCCAATTTTAGTCACCAAAGATATTTCTGTTAAAGAAGCAATTGAACTCTCTGGAATTATTAAAAAATTCAAAGAAATTGATCTATCTCTTAATCAAGTTGGAATTTTTGGAAAACTAACAACGTTAGATAAAATTCTAAGAGATCGTGACCGCATTGAAATATATCGCCCTCTGATAGCAGATCCAAAAGAAATAAGAAGAAAAAGAGCTGCCGAAGGCAAACAAATGAAAAAAGGGAATTAATTTTCTTTTTTACTCGATTTCAGGCCATCTTTTCTGTATAATTTTGTTTTGCGCGATAAGGAAATCATATGCGTTTATCAAAACAAGCTCTAACATTTGATGATGTTTTATTAGTGCCAGACCACTCGAATGTGCTTCCCAAAGATGTATCATTAAAAACACAATTAACAAAAAAAATTAGTTTAAACATTCCATTAGTATCAGCAGCAATGGATACAGTTACTGAATCTAATTTAGCAATAGCATTAGCAGAAGAAGGTGGGTTAGGAATAATTCATAAAAATCTCTCTCCTGAAATGCAAGCAAGTCATGTAGCAAAAGTTAAAAGATTCGAGTCCGGTGTAGTAAATGACCCCATCACTATTGGTCCAAATATGTCAGTTGACGAAGTAATATCAATTACTCGAAAACATAAATTTTCTGGTCTACCTGTAATTGAAAATATGAAAGTTGTTGGTATTGTTACTAATCGAGATCTTCGATTTGAAACAAACCTCAAACAACCGATCATGAACGTCATGACTCCAAGGGATAGATTAATTACCGTAAATGAGGGTGCTTCAAAAAAAGAAATTATTGGATTGTTACACCAACATAGACTTGAAAGACTTCTTGTTATAGATAAGCAAGATAGGCTTAAAGGTCTCATAACAGTTAAAGATATTCAAAAATCTACAGATCATCCCGACGCATGCAAAGACGAACAGGAAAGACTTAGAGTTGGGGCCGCAGTTGGTGTTGGTGAAGATACAGAAAAACGAGTTGAGCTTCTAGTTCAAGCAGGTGTTGATGTTATTGTTGTTGATACTGCTCATGGCCACTCTCAAGGTGTCTTAAATCGAATAAAGTGGATAAAAAAACATTTTCCAAAAACAGAAATTATTGGAGGAAATATAGCCACCTCAGATGCTGCTAAAGCTTTAATGGACCAAGGTGCTGATGGAGTAAAGGTAGGTATAGGGCCAGGTTCTATATGTACTACAAGAATTGTTGCTGGTGTAGGTGTTCCTCAAATAACTGCTATTAACGATGTCGCAGATGCCTTGAGAAAAAAAGGGATTCCTTTTATTGCTGATGGAGGTATTAGGTATTCTGGAGATATAGCCAAAGCTATTGCGGCTGGTGCTCATTCTGTAATGCTCGGCAGTATGTTTGCTGGAACAGAAGAGGCTCCTGGTGAAGTAGAACTCTACCAAGGAAGATCATATAAATCATATAGAGGTATGGGATCTATTGGTGCAATGCAACAAGGATCTAAAGATCGTTACTTCCAAGATGCAGAAAATAATTCCGAAAAACTAGTACCTGAAGGAATCGAAGGTCGGGTTCCATATAAAGGACCAGTTATTAATGTCATTCACCAATTAATGGGTGGGCTAAAAGCATCAATGGGCTATGTAGGGGTTAATTCTATTAAAAAAATGCATAATAAAGCAGCATTTGTTCACATAACTAACGCTGGCATAAAAGAATCACATGTTCATGACGTTCAAATTACAAAAGAAGCACCTAACTACAGAGTTGAGTAATGAAAATTTTAATTAATACCGTTCAGAACATACTGCATGGATAAAATTTTAATACTAGATTTTGGTTCGCAATACACACAACTAATTGCAAGAAGAATAAGGGAACTAAACGTTTATTGCGAAATTTTTCCTTTTGATATTGATGTTAAAAAAATTAAAAATTTTAAAGCTAACGGGATCATCTTTTCTGGTGGACCTAACTCCGTTTATGAGAAAGAAACTCCTTTAGCACCTGAAGAGATATTTCATCTCAACATACCTATTCTAGGAATCTGCTATGGCATGCAAACTATCGTTAATCAAATGGGAGGTGAAGTCCATAACAGTAATAAACGAGAGTTTGGCTATGCTGAAATTCGCGCTCATGGACATTCAAAATTACTTGATAAGATTCAAGATAAAAAAAATGATGATGGTCATGGCTTACTAGATGTATGGATGAGTCATGGTGATAAAGTAACAGTTCTTCCAGAAGGCTTTAATATAATTGCGAGTAATCAATCAACACCAATAGCAGGTATTGCAAATGAAGATAAAAATATTTATGGCTTTCAATTTCATCCTGAGGTTACTCATACAAAGCAAGGACAAAAAATAATTCAAAGATTTGTAATTGATATTTGTAAAAGTAATGCAGATTGGAATATGCCTGATTATGTAAAAACTGCTATTAATGATATTAAGGAAAAAGTTGGAGACGATCATGTTCTTCTTGGTTTATCAGGAGGAGTAGATTCATCAGTCGCTGCAATACTTATCCATAAGGCTATAGGTGATCAATTAACATGTATTTTTGTTGATCATGGACTGCTCAGATTAAACGAGGCAGAAACGGTTCTACAAACATTCAATAAAAATTTAGGGGTTAAAGTTGTGCATGTAAATGCCACAAAAAAATTCATGAATGATCTAAAAGGAATCTATGACCCAGAACAAAAAAGAAAAATTATTGGACGAGATTTTGTTGAAATTTTTCAAGAAGAAGCTAAAAATATTCCAAATGCTAAATGGTTGGCTCAAGGAACCATATATCCAGACGTTATTGAATCAGCTGGAGGTAATACAAAAAAAGCACACAATATTAAAAGCCATCATAACGTAGGAGGTCTTCCAGAAACACTAAATTTAAAACTTCTAGAACCATTAAGAGAATTATTTAAAGATGAAGTTCGAGAGTTAGGAATTGCTTTAGGACTCCAGAAGGATATGGTATTAAGACATCCATTTCCTGGGCCTGGTCTGGGAGTTAGAATTTTAGGTGAGATTAAAGAAGAATACGCTAATTTGCTTCGTCAAGCCGATGCTATTTTTATTGAAGAACTAAAAAAAAGTGGCTGGTATGATAAAACATCGCAAGCCTTTGCAGTATTTCTTCCAGTGAAATCTGTCGGTGTGATGGGTGATGGGCGAACTTACGAATATGTAGTTTCTTTGAGAGCTGTCGTTACAAGTGATTTTATGACAGCAAATTGGGCAGAGTTACCCTATGCTTTATTAGGTAAAACTTCAAATCGGATTATTAATGAAGTCAAAGGTATAAATAGAGTAGTTTACGATATTTCTGGTAAACCTCCAGCCACTATCGAGTGGGAATAAATTAATTGTCTAATTTTTAAAAATTATAAAGGATATGTTTTATACTCTTCATTAAGCAAATTAAAATAAGAACTTTAAATGAAGCTAACACAAGAATCTACTGACAAAATTGCAATAAGTCTATCGAGCATATGTGCAATTCATTGCCTCTTTCTTCCATCTTTTTTAATATTAATTTCTAGCTTTTACACTATTAAACTTGATACTGAGTTAATGCACCTATGGATGTTATTAATAGTCATTCCTTTTAGTCTTCTTGGTTTGATTTCAGGACTTCGATATCACAAAAAATATTCGATCTTATATTTAGGTATATTTGCTATTGGTATTCTAGTTTCAGCATTACTATTAAGTGGAATAATCATAGGTGAATTTGAAGAAAAATTATTTACCCTTATAGGTGCAATAATCCTTTCAATAGCTCATTATAAGAATTATCGAATCTGTCGTGAATTAAATTGTTCTTGCCACAGTGTATTTGCAAAACCAAGTAAATCTAACTAATCAGTTGTGAATAGGAATAAGTAATTGGATCCATTAACACAAGGGCTCCTTGGTGCCTCTCTCCCACAATCAGTAAGTAAAAAAAAGTCGCTTGCAATTGTCGCTCTTATTGGTCTAATATCTGGCTTAGCGCCAGATTTAGATATTTTTATAAGGTCTGAAAATGACCCATTATTGTTTTTAGAATACCATCGTCAATTTACACACTCCCTTATTTTTATTCCTTTTGGTGGGTTAATTTGCGCAACCTTTATTTTTTTTCTATTTAGCAAAAGATATAATTTCAGCTTTAAGGAAACATGGATATATTCCACATGCGGATATGCAACTCATGGCTTATTAGATGCCTGTACTAGTTATGGTACGCTTCTATTTTGGCCATTTAGTGAAACAAGAATAGCATGGAATAACATATCAATTATTGATCCGTTATTTACAATACCAATATTAATACTGGTAGTAATAGCAAGCATTAAGAAAAACAAATTATTTTCAAAAATAGCTATTAGTTGGATAGTAATTTACCTCACACTAGGTCATTATCAAAAAAATCAAGCATTCGAAATTGCAAAAAAAATTGCAAAAGAAAGGGATCATCAAATAATGCGTATTGATGTTAAACCTAGTATTGGGAATATACTATTATGGAAATCTATCTATGAAACTAAAGATAAATATTATATTGATGCTATTCGTATTGGATGGGATAAAAAAATATATTATGGAGAGAGCGTTGATAAAATTAATATTGAAACCGCTTTTCCATGGTTAACCATAAAATCTCAACAAGCAGAAGACATTAAAAGATTCGAATGGTTTAGTAATGGTTACATAGCTATTAACCCAAATAATAAAAATCAAATTCTTGATATTCGCTACTCAAGAATACCAAACGAAATTGGTGGGTTATGGGGTATCGAATTGGATGAAAAAAAAGGTTATGATGAACATGCTAAATATATTACCAATAGAGCAGTATCAAAAGATAGATTTATTGAATTAAAAAAAATGTTATTTAAATAACTCAATTAATACAATAATTTATATTAATTATTTAAATAAAAATATTAATAAAAAAACCTTTAATAAAAAGGATATTTATGCTTACATGTCTTGATCTTGAAGGAGTCTTACTTCCTGAAATATGGATTGAATTTGCAAAAAAAACTGGTATTGATGAACTCAAAAAAACTACTAGAGATATCCCGGATTATAAAAAATTAATGCAAATGCGACTTCAAATTCTTAAAAAGAATAATTTGAAAATACATGACATTCAAGACGTAATAAAAACTCTTAAGCCTCTTTCAGGTGCAAAAGAATTTTTAGCATGGCTTAAGTCTGAATTTCAAGTCATTATTCTTTCTGATACTTTTTATGAATTCTCTGGTCCCTTAATGAAACAACTAGACTTCCCTACTCTCTTTTGTCACCAGCTCGTTATTGATGAAAAAGGAACGGTAATAAACTTTCTTTTAAGGCAGGATGATCAAAAAACTAAAGCTGTGAAGGCCCTTCAAGGACTTAATTTTAAAGTTATAGCTGCGGGAGACTCTTATAACGATACTGGCATGCTTCAACAAGCAGACAGTGGCATCTTATTTTGCCCACCGATAAATGTAATAAAAGAATTTCCTCAATTCCCAGTAGCAAAAAACTATGATGATTTCCAGAAATTGTTACTAAGCGCACGTGAAAAACTGCTAGGATAATCATAAAAAATAAAGATTTAAAATGAATCCAGAATTTAAAGAGTCCGTCAAAAGTGCTGAAAATTCAAATGAAGAGTTTTTTACGGTTAATTTTGGGGCAAATAAAATTAAGATTTTTTTTGAAGAAGATTCATGCAATTGGGTTTGGAACTATAAGTATATATATCAAAAAGATGCGCTAGAACTTAAATCACAACTAGATTCATCTTTAAAGACAAATAAAATAGCCCTTATAAACTATTTCTATACATTCATAATTCCGGATATTTCAAATTTAAATAGTCATATAGCACCAAATACAAAATCAATCCTTGATATTGGTGCCGGAATTGGCTTATTTGATTTATTTCTAACTCAAGTATTTGAACATCAAGTATCTTTCGATTTAATAGAAGTAGATAATTTAGATGAAATTGAACATGTAACAAATAATCCAGAAGAGACTAAAAATTTAGATAATAATATTCAAATTAAGCCTGTTGATGCTTTAAAAAAATTAATGTTGATAAATAAAGCTAGTAATATAAATATCATTGAAAGTAAATCAATTGATCAATATATGGATAGAAAATATGATCTTATTTTATCATTTAGGTCATGGGGTTACTTGTACGATTTAAACTTATATGAAAAATTTGTAAGAAATACTCTTAATCCAAATGGATTAGTCATTACTGATTTATCGATATTTGATGACAGCATTGATAAATTTTCTAAATTATTTAAAGAGGTAACATTAATTAATGAGGCAGGTAATAATAAAAGATTTATTGGGAAAAATCTTAAATAATTTTGTTTTTTTAATCAATAATAAACATTAATTAATTAATATAAATAACTGATTAATATAATAATTATGAGTAGAGCATTTGTTAAAGAAAATGATTTAGAACATGCGGGAATTGATATCCCTGAACGACCTGTGAGTAATGAAACTAATTATGTCACGCCGAATGGGTTTAAAGAATTACAAGATAAATTAAATTCTTTAAACTCAGAACGGCAGTCATTAAAAGAACTTGAAAGTTCAAATTCTAAACAAAAGAAATTGCGTATTGAAAGAGATCTTAGGTATTTTTCATCAAGGCTAAAATCAGCAATTTTAGTATACCCATTCAATCAAGATAAAAATATAGTTTTATTTTCAGCAATTGTTAAAGTTTTATCGTCCAAAAATAAGAAATATAAATTTGAAATTGTTGGCGAAGATGAGGCAAATATTAAACTTTCCAAGATTAGTTATCTTTCGCCACTAGCAAAATCTTTGATAGGTAGCCGAATTGAGGATGAAGTTATTTGGAATAAATCTCCAGAACAAGAAATATTAACCATAACTAATATATACTATCGCATTCAGTAAATCCCATTCAATTTTAATATATAAAATTAAGGAAAATTTGTGCTAATTACCAATGGCATCACAATGCAATATGGTTCCCAACCCCTATTTGAAGATGTATCTGTTAAATTCGGTGAAGGGAATCGATATGGTTTAATAGGGGCAAACGGCTGTGGTAAATCAACTTTTATGAAGATTTTAGCGGGCGAAATAGAGCCAACTAGTGGAAATATCGAATTAGATAACAAAGAACGAATTGCTTGGTTAAGACAAGATCAATTTTCATATGAAGATTTAATTGTCAGTAACGTTGTTATGATGGGCCATGAAGCAATGTGGAATGCGAATGAAGAAAAGAATAGGTTATATGCTAATCCAGATGCAACTGATGAAGACTATATAAAAGCTGCTGAATTAGAAACAGTTTATGCTGAATATGATGGTTATACAGCTGAATCGCGCGCTGGTGAGTTACTAAGTGGAGTTGGAATACCTAATGAACTTCACAATAAACCAATGAGCGAGGTTCCTCCAGGCTTAAAATTAAGAGTACTTTTAGCCCAAGCATTATTTGCTGATCCAGAGATATTGTTACTCGATGAGCCAACAAACAATTTAGATATTAATACTATAAGATGGCTTGAAACCATTCTTAATAATCGTAACTCAACTATGATCATCATCTCTCATGATCGCCATTTTCTAAATCAAGTATGTACCCATACAGCAGATATGGATTATAGAAAATTAACTGTCTACCCTGGCAATTATGATGAATTTATGGAGGCGAGTACGCTTGTAAAAACCCAACAACTTAAAGAGAATGAAAAAGCGAAAGCCCAAATCGCTGAATTACAGGAATTCGTTAGGAGATTTTCTGCTAATGCATCAAAAGCAAAACAAGCCACCTCAAGAGCTAAGCTTATAGATAAAATCAAAGTCGAAGAAATGAAACCATCTAGTAGGCAATACCCATATATTCGATTTGAATATGATGAGAAAAATAAACTTTATAGACAAGCTTTAATAGTAAATAAATTAAGTCATGGTTTTGATAAGTCATTGTTTAATAATGTAAATTTTATGATAGAAGCAGGTGAAAAAATTGCAATAATTGGTGAAAATGGTATTGGAAAATCAACTCTTTTAAAAATTATTGCGAACACAATTAAACCTAATGAAGGATCTATTAAATGGGCTGAAAAAGCAAAAATAGGTTATTTTGCTCAAGACCATTCCGAAGACTTTGAAGAAAGCACCTCAGTTTTTGACTGGATTACACAATATGGAAAATCAGGAGACGATGATCAAACTATTCGAAGTACTTTAGGTAGGTTATTATTCTCAGGTGAAGACTTCAAAAAGAAAGTTAATGTTTTATCTGGAGGCGAACAAGGCCGAATGCTCTTTGGTAAACTAATGCTCTCCCAGACTAATATTTTACTTCTAGACGAACCGACAAACCATATGGATATGGAATCAATTGAA
The DNA here is from genome assembly GCA_028344855.1 of Nitrosomonadales bacterium. Classification (GTDB taxonomy): domain Bacteria; phylum Pseudomonadota; class Gammaproteobacteria; order Burkholderiales; family Methylophilaceae; genus BACL14. The sequence continues at coordinate 13,158 of JAOMCC010000002.1, forward strand.
TCTCTAAATACTGCATTAGAAAAATATAAAGGTACTTTATTTTTTGTAAGTCATGATAGGGAATTTGTAAGCTCTATTGCAACTAGAATTTTAGAAATTAAATCTGATAAAATTATTGACTTTACTGGCAATTACGAAGACTACATAAGCACTCAAGAATAATTAGTCAGTCTTTGCTGCTCTTTTTCTCTCATGCTCAATGAGATGGCGTTTTCTAATTCTCAATGACTGAGGAGTTATTTCAACAAGCTCATCATCATCAATAAATTCAACCGCATATTCTAGGCTCATTAATATGGCAGGAACAAGCCTAACAGCTTCATCTGAACCAGATGATCTGACATTAGTTAATTGCTTACCTTTAATAGGATTAACAATAAGATCATTATCTCGACTATGAATTCCAATCACCATTCCTTCATATAATTTTTCACCAGGTGAAACAAACATTCTTCCTCTATCCTGTAATTTCCATAATGCATATGCTACAGATTCTCCTTTTTCAGAAGAGATTAAAACCCCATTGCGTCTTCCTGGAATTTCAGATTTGACTGGAGCATAATTATCAAAAATATGAGACATAATACCGGTTCCTCTAGTCATTGTTAGAAATTCACCCTGAAATCCAATTAAACCTCTTGCTGGAATTCGATACTCTAATCGAGTCCTCCCCAGCCCATCAGATTCCATGTTGGTAAGTTCACCTTTGCGTCTTCCTAGTTCTTCCATAACTGTACCTTGATTGTCATCATCGATATCAACAGTTAAATTCTCATAAGGCTCGCATCTTTTTCCATCTATCTCACGGTAGACAACCCTAGGTTTACCTACTGCAATTTCGAAACCTTCTCTACGCATATTTTCTAATAAGATAGTTAAATGTAATTCCCCTCTTCCTGACACTCTAAAAACATCTGCATCTGAGGTATCTTCAACTCTTAGCGCAACATTAACCAATAATTCTTTAGTAAGTCTGTCCTTAATTTGCCTACTGGTTAAAAATTTACCTTCTTTACCAGCTAAAGGAGAACTATTAACCATAAAATCCATAGTTAAAGTTGGTTCATCAACGGGAATAATAGGGAGTCCAATAGGATTTTCTATATCTGATAATGTTAAACCAATACCAATATCTTCAATACCTGTAACAATTATTATATCTCCAGCTTGTGCCTCTTTGACCGAGACTCGATCAAGCCCTTTGAACCCGAAAACTTCATTTATTCGACCCTGATGAATTTTTTTATCGCCAGACATTATTGACACGTTCATCCCAGGCCTTAAAACTCCACTATGAATTCTTCCAATACCCATTCGTCCTGTATATGATGAATAATCAAGCGCTGAAATTTGAAATTGTAATGGAGCTAAAGGGTCTCCTTCAGGTGGGCTAACATACTTTAATATAACTTCAAAAAGTGGAGTCATATCTTTAGACTCTTCATTTTCATTTCGCTTTGCAAAACCATTTAATGCAGAAGCATAAACTATAGGAAAATCTAGTTGCTCGTCCGATGCGCCTAAATTTACAAATAAATCAAATGTTTGATTTATTACCCAATCAGATCGGGAGCCCTGTCTATCAATTTTATTTATTACGACTATTGGTTTTAAACCAAGTGCTAAGGCTTTTTTCGTTACAAATCTTGTTTGAGGCATTGGTCCCTCAACAGCATCGACCAAAAGGACTACGCCATCTACCATACCAAGAACTCGCTCAACCTCTCCTCCAAAGTCTGCGTGTCCTGGTGTGTCTACAATATTTATATGGTTTTCATGATAAGTAACAGCAGTATTTTTTGCTAAAATTGTTATGCCGCGTTCTTTTTCAAGCTCATTTGAATCCATTACACGCTCATTCACTTGTTGATGCTCAGCAAATGTTCCAGATTGTTGGAGGAGTTTATCAACCAAGGTGGTTTTACCATGATCTACGTGAGCAATGATGGCAATATTTCTTAATTTACGAGACATGGAGTACCAAAAAAATTAATCAGCGCGGATTTTAGCATACAAATTGTTTTAAAGATTTATATAATTACTTGGGCTTTACATTCAATAATGATTTGGCTTCACTTGCTTTTAATTTAGCCTCATCAACATTCTTACCGGTAGAAAGAATAACACCCATCCTTCTTTTTTTAAAAGATTCTGGTTTACCAAATATCCTTATATCAACTCCATCTATGGCTAATACTTTTTCTATTTCATCATAAATAATTACATCCGCATCATATTCGCCGTATATAACAGCACTTGCTCCTGATTTTGTTAAAGATACGTCTACTGGTAATCCTAAAATAGCTTTAGCATGTAATTCAAATTCTGATTGTTTTTGAGTTGCCATTGTTACCATACCGGTATCGTGAGGTCTTGGGCTAACCTCAGAAAACCATACTTCATCTTTCTTAATAAATAATTCAACGCCAAAAATTCCAAGACCTCCTAAAGCATCAGTAATTTTTTTAGCTACCTCTTTTGATTTAACTAAAGCTTTTTCTGACATCGATTGAGGCTGCCAACTCTCAACATAATCTCCGTTTTCTTGGCGGTGCCCAATGGGTTCACAAAAGTGTGTTGATACCCCCCCGTCTTTATTTTTTGCCCTTACAGTTAATAAAGTAATTTCGTAATCAAAATCAACTTGACCTTCAACAATTACTTCCCCTTGGTCCACACGTCCAGACTTGGAATGATCCCAGGCTTTAGTTATTTCATTTTCTTCAACTATTCGTGACTGACCTTTTCCCGACGAAGACATAGTTGGCTTAATAAAACAAGGTAAGCCTATTTTTGAATTTATAACAGACTTAAGTTCTTTAAAGCTCTTTGCAAATGCATAGGGAGACGTAGGAAGGTTTAATGTTTCTGAAGCTAATTTCCTTATCCCCTGTCTATTCATTGTAAGCTGAACTGCTTTAATGCTTGGCACTATTGTTAAATCATTTTTCTTTTCTATTTTAGCTAGAAGATCTGTATTAATTGCTTCTATTTCTGGAACAATATAATGAGGCTTCTCAAGATTAATTAAAGATTCTAAAGCTTCAGCGTTAGTCATATCAATTGAATATGATCGATGAGCAACTTGATGTCCAGGTGCATTTTTGTAGCGATCTACTGCAATTACTTCGACACCTAGCCTCTGGAGTGAAATAATAACCTCTTTACCTAACTCACCACTACCTAATAACATTATTCGAGTAGCTGCATCACTTAATGGAGTACCAATTTGCATATAAATCTCTTATTTTTTTAATACATATTATAGCAATAAACTATAATTATAAATCGATAGTCAGCCCTACATTAAATGAACGACCCATACCTGGTACCCCTATATTATTTGATATACCGGTCATCATTGTTGCACCTTGTCCTACATAATTCCCACCTAAAGGGTTTATATAATATTTATCAAACAAATTAGTTATACCAAAACTTAATTGAGTTGTTTTGTAATCATAAGTAGAAAATAAATTAACTAAGCCGTACCCAGAAGATTTATTCTCATTTCTTATTTGCGATAAATTCGACTTTTTATTAACTAGATTTCCCTCAAGTCGATTAGTCCATTGATTGTAGTTTTGTTCGAGTGCTAACTGAAAATTCGCTGGCATTATTCTGTAAAGGTTATCATTCGCATCAGTATTCTTTCCTCTGGTATAACTAAACGAACCTTTTAAAACAATATTCCCGTAATCTTTAAAATTTGTAAGTGATTTATTTCCTGAAATATCTAATCCATAAATCCTTGCAGTTTGATTATCTAAACTAAGCGTCGAAAATCCATCACTTCGTGACATACAAGATTTACCGACTTCATTACATGCAACTGCATCTATATAATCATCTACATAAGTAAAATATGGGGTTATTTTAAATGACCAATATTTCTTTAACTCGTCGTGCCAATTTGATGAAAGACTCAATGTATGTGCAGTTTCAGGTTTTAAACTTACATTTCCAACGTAACCATTACCATCACCGTAAGTATTATTCATATTTGCTGCCATCATCCAAGTAGACCAAGTATATCTCTCATACAAGTTAGGACTTCTTGTTTTCATTGCATATCCCATCTCATAACTTTGGTATTTATTTGCAATATATTCACCTAAAAAAGATAGATCTATATTATGGTCATTCTTAGATCGATCTAAACTATTAAAGGCTGTTGAGTTTTTTAGTTGATTATGTGTTGTTGAGCCAGTTATATTATTATTATTATACCCATGTACATTTCCAGAATTACTTCTTACATGACCATACCTTATTCCTATTGAGGAATTTAAGTTAGATGACCATGATTTTAACCATTCAGCATAAATATCAAACCTATCTCGTTCACCATGATTAATATTTTGAAAGGTATTTGGGGACATTGGACCTGTTCCAGAATGAGTCCACCAATCATCCAAACGATATCTTTGAAATTCAGAACCAACTGTTATTAAATCTTTTTGAGATAATAAAATATCAGCCTTCATACTTAATCCTAAATTACCACCTTCTGCATTCATAGGCATCCCAACTACATTCATTGAATAGGCTAGTTGTTTATCCTGCCCAAAATTATGTGAGTGCTGAGTCTTTTCATTAAAAAATCTAGTCTCTAATTTACCCCAATCATAAGTATTTTGATAAGACATATTTATTTTCATAATTTCATTTTTTGTTGTGTCCATACGTTGATTTGAAAATCCTTGATCCGGTGTATTTTGATAACCTACTTTGAAATTGAAAATTTGTTTATTCCTACGAGTACCAAATGTAAGCATATGATTACCATCTTTAAATGCAGATGATCCTACTTCATCACCTCTTATAAATTCTCTCCCTGATGCTGCAGCACCAGAGTTTTTAAAGTGTTTAGCAGCTTTAAAATTCTGTGCATCACTATAACTTCCGTTATAATTAAATGAAAATTTATCTGAAGCAATACTACTGTTTATATTAATTCTAGTTGCTTTATTATTTGTTTTGTAAAAAGTAGAGACTTTATTTTTTAAAAGTCTTTCTCCTCTCTTTGCAAATTCTGGTTGAATAGAATTAATTACTATTGAACCACCTATACTATCGCCACCCATACTTACTGGTGTTAATCCTGCAAATATTTTAATAGATTCGACGTTTGCACTATCAATTGTAGATAATGGGGAATTCATATGGTTTGCACAGGCAGATATCAAATCCATACCATCTACTTTTATTTTAATACGATCATCCGCTAGGCCTCTAATTACTGGCATACTTGATGTTCCTCCATTATTTGCACTGTTAACCCCTGTGAAATAATCAAGCAAAGATCCGGTGTCATTTGATTTAATCGAATTAAAACGAATAAGCTCATCAGCTAAGGAGCCACCAGAAATATAGCTTTGCTCATTTATAGCTGCTCCTGTTATATCAATTGATGGAATTTGAATCTCATCTTTCGCATGAATAATAGGAGAGAATAAAATGTATGTTAAAGCATTTAATGCAATAAATTTTTTTTGAGAACTGTTCATTACTCATCAACTTAATTTAATTTTAAAAAATCTCTACTTTATAAAAAAGTAAAGGGTAAGATTAATAACTAAATTGATGGTGGAGCTTGAGGGGGATGTCCTAGTAAAAAGAAGTAATCTTTCGTTAATGAACTTACATTAATTAAATTAATGTCTGTAGGGAAAGGAGGATTTTTGTTTTTGTTTAATTTATTAAATATTGCCTCACCATCTATTGAAAAAGAACAATAATTACAATGACTTATATTGCTATTAGGACTATCGTTAACTTGATTATCATCATCGATTAAAATTAATTTATGTCCATTTGAGGAACAGATTAACTGGTAATCATTAGACTGATTTTTTTCAAATGCTTGAGAAATTAATGGCATTAGCGACACAAAAAGTATTGCTAAGATTGAAATCCAACCACCTAAATTTTTATATTTCATAGTTTCAGAATATACTTCAAAAATTAACTTAAAAAGTTAAAATGATTTACTAATCCCAATCCAACCTGCTCTTGGAGCACCTGGTATTATAGAGGCAACATTTCTCTCATCATCAAAAGATCTGTCGGTTTGAACCCTTGTTTCAGCTAATCGTCCTCCAGTTTCATACTCTTGATCGAAGATATTTATCATTTTTGCATGAAAATCCCAGCCTGGATAAAAGTTATATTGAGAATCAAGATTCACAATTACATAACCCGGAAGCTCACCTTGTAAACCTCCACTATCATCATGTTGCTGATTTTCATTACCCATCATATATGATGAAGTGAAACCTGTCAGAGTAGCACCAAGATACCATTGAGGTTTTAGCTCATAATCTGCTCTAATTTTTAAATGATGTTTTGGTATAGTGGGCAGATAGTCGCCCTTATTTACTTGAATACTAGTTCCATCAGAAGAGCTATTTATCTCATTAGCTAAAGTAAATGCAGATCCGTATTGTGCTCTAACGTAACCATAATTAATATTTAATGCGAGTTTATCAAATCTTGTTGACACTCCTACATCAAGACCTTTTCGTGTTGTTTCATCTACGTTAGTAAAATATCCAAGTCCGTTTGATGCATTAGCAAATACAAATAAAATATCATCATGATTTGTTGCATGGTAAAGCGACATATTCCAATTAGTGTCAGCACTCATCCTTCCACTAATACCCCCTTCAAAAGTTTTGGCAACTACTTGATTTAGTGGTGGATCATCTGCCATTTGTGTAGGAAGATTACATGGCTGGGCTTCGTTCGCACAACCCAATTCAATACTAGTTGGTGCTCGACTTGATTCACTGTATGAAGCATATGTTGTTAATATTTCATTTGGCTGAAAAGTTGCCCCTATAGTAGGATTGAATCTTTCAAAATGATGCTTACCTGTTAAGCTTGCACCAGAACCGGGTGTATTAAAGGTATCTCGATTATCAACTTGAACATGATTATAACGAAGAGCTGTAGTGAAATTTAACTTATCAGTATAAGAATGAGTATTTGTTACAAATGCCCCGTACGTTTTTGTCTTTCCTGTTAGGCCAGTTGAAACTTCAATACCGTCATCATCGCCAGCTCCGCCAATATGTCCACTTGCTGCCAATTTGAGGTGCTCATGCTCGCTCTGCGAGAACTTAATTTGAGAATATTCAGCAGAAAAACCTGCAATTAGTTGGTTACGTCTACCTAGCAAAGCTTGATCTAATGTTGTTTGTAAATTTAAACCGTATGCATCTTGAAATGTAGCAGTTCTGTTAATGACACCTTCATTTAAATTTTCAGCATCAGCTTTAGACAAAGCCAGTTGTGCCTCAGTACATTCATCTTCATCATAAGAATCTCCATCACAAAACTCATCATTTAAATCTCCATTAAATGTTGACCGATCAGAGCGTTTGTAATAAATATTTCCGCTAAGCATTGTTTGTTCATCAAAAAAATGGGACATATTTAAAGCTAATTGACCGTATTCATTTTTAGTTTCATCTTCAAGAGTATGAATGCCGTCTCGCTCAGCTCCAAGAAGATCCTTAGGAGTTAATCCATTGCCAATTAATATATTATCTGCTCCTGTGTAACTTAATTCATATCTTGACATTTCAGACTCAAAACCTACTTTTCCAAAAAGCTGGTTTACATGAGAAGGTGAGAATTTACGCCATCCATTTTCAGTAAAATGCTCGTAACCAACATAATAATCCATGTTGCTATCACCAACCATACCGCCCATTTCAACTAGACTGCTACTTCTTGCCCAAGAACCATAAGATACATCAACATTTTTTTCTTTAAAATCTCGACCACTTTTTGTTTGCATAGACATTGAACCACCAAGTGTATTTAATCCATAAACAGGATTTGACCCCGCAACCACTTGCATATTATTTATAGCGAAATTTGGTATCAAATCCCATAAAACAGTATTACTAAAAGGTTGATTAGCTCTTATACCATCAATATAAACCGATAAACCCTGTGGGTTTCCAGCGATAGGTGTTGCATTATATCCTCGAAAATTCAGTTCTAATTGAAAAGGATTACCTCCCACTTCATTTACCGTAACACCTTGAAGATTATTAACCATAAAGTCTGCAATAGTCACTCCCGACTGGGACTGTAAATCACTACCTTTTATTGTCTGAATGTTAGCTGGTACCATATCTTTTGGTAAGCCGATTGAAGGCAATGGCGTTGACGAATAAACATCAATAGAGTCAAGAGTAATTGTCTCACCCGCAAAAAGTAAATTTGATACAAAAATTAGGGCAAGAATTTTAGTTATGAATTTCATTTTAATCTAATAAATAAAAAATAATTTAATTTAATTTAATTTAATTTAATTTAATTTAATTTAATTTAATTTAATAGTATTGTAGCCATTTTCTTAGATTTAAAAACAGGAATTATTCCTAAAAACAACATCTTACTAATTATTTCCTATAAATGTTGTTATTTTACAACTATTCTAATAAATTATTATCCATAGCTACTCGATATAAATCTACTGATGTTTTTAATTTTAATTTTCGTTTAATTGAAGTTTGGTAATTTGCTGCTGTTTTATAACTAATATTAATGTCATTAGCAATATTTTTAAGCTCATTACCTTTTGCTAATGCGATAAATATTTCTAGTTCTTTATCATTTAATGCGTTTAAAGAATTTTCATTTGATGCTTTTAAAGATTTTTCAATAGTTCTTGAAAAAATATTTTTTGAATTACTAACGGCGTAAATAGCATTAATTAAATCATCTGCAATGTCATTCTTTAAAATATAACCTGTCGCACCGGCATCCATAGCTTTTTTTGCCATAGTTGAATTGTCATGCATTGATAAAATTAAAATATTTACTTTTGGAAATTGTTTTTTTATTTGTCGAGTAGATTCAATACCGCCTTTTCCAGGCATGGAAAGATCCATGACTGCCACATCAACCTCATTTTTTCTTATGAATTCGTAAGCAATTTCTCCAGTTCCAAAATCACCCACTACATCAATATTGTCTTGATTTTCGAGCAATCTTTTGAGCCCAGCACGAACAATATCATGATCATCAACTATAATTAAATTAATCATAAATTTGGTTTCACAACTATATAGATTTCAAAATTGTTTTTTTTCTTAAATTTGATTATGCCATCCATTTGTTTTACTCGCTCCATCATTCCTAATAATCCAACACCATTTTGATTATTGGAATTTTGGAAAACCCCATTATTAGAAATTTTAATTTCAATCTCTTTATTATTCTTTTTGACCTTTAAGGTGATAATAATTTTTTTTGGTTTAGAGTGCTTACTAATGTTTGTAAGTGCTTCTTGAATAATTCGATAAATATGCCTCGCCATTAATGGCGGTACTATTTCATTTATATTTTTATCAAAAGCATAATTTATTAACACCTTTGGATATCTTTTTGACCAACTCTCTACCATATCATTGATGGCAATTTCAAATCCCATCTCTTCAAGAATACCCAAACTTAATTTTTTTATAAGTATGCGAGTTGACAACATCATATTTTTTGAAATATTGATAATACTATCTAACGCCTGAATACGAGATATTTCATTTTTATTTTTTTTAATAGAAGCAGCTTCAGCTTGAATTGCAGTAATTGATTGACCTAATTCGTCATGTAAATTTATTGCCAATTCTTTCTTTTCTTGCTCCTGAATATCGATTAAATCTTGGCTTAATTTATGAATCTTATTATTACTTTCTCTTAACTTTTTGACCATTTTATTAAAATTTTGACCAATAATATTTAGTTCTAAGATATTTGTTTTATTAATTCTTGCTTTATAATTCTCATCTTCTAATTTTCGAAATCCTTCAATAATGGAATTTATTGGTTTCAATGTTTGATAGAAAAAAATAAATATCATGCTATTTATAAGTCCAAAAAAAAGTAAAATTACATAAAAACCATTTTTTATTTGTTGCCATATTTCAGAATATTCATACAATGGTTCTGGGTTAATTAATATATAACCTGCATTTTTACCTCTTATCTTCAAATTAATTTTTTTTTCCGGGACTATTGTTGAAAATTTTTCAATATTTTCAATAAACCACTTAGGAGGGATAGTTAATGCTGATAAATCTGAACTTGTTTGATCTCTGAGTTGGTCGGTACTATCGAAAAATTGAATCTTTAAATGACGTAATTCATTCAAATTTGCTAACCCTATTGTATCCCCTTCGTTTTGAAACAGATAAATTTCAGGATTCTTCTTTACTCCATTTTCAATTGCAAAAACTGCAAGAGATAAGGTTGATAAAATCTCTTGTCTTACATTTTTTTGTGCAGATGTAATTACAACTAAAATACCAATACTCACTGCAATCAGAAGGAGGAAATTAATATAAGTGAGTAATCTAAATTTTAGACTCATAGTTTACCCATTCTATAGTTAGCCCTATTTTGTCTTCGTCTGGAACAAACTCATGATGAACACCAAAATTAGGAACTGCAACCAACATATCTTCAGAGTAAATAATTGGCAAGAGTTCTCTTTCCCATGGGGGCATATTCATTTTTTGTAATAAATATTTTAAAGTTCTAGTTGGTTGATTTCTTTTTGGTTTAAATCGTTCACCGCCTTTTCTATTTTGGATGCGTAAAACTGAAGACCCAAGCTTATCTAAAGAAATACCTTTACCTAAACAAGGCTTAAATAATAACTTACCGGATCCAGGTAGCTCAAATATTTCCTCACCCTTCCATATTAAATCAAAACTATTCTTTTCTTTTTTAATTTTAACCAGCCATAGAAAATCTTTATATGCTCTAACTGACATTTCCGATGAAATGTGTATATTAATTTTCGCATCTTTTTTTGCTGAATGAATTTGAGTATAAATTTGATCCATGATTTTTTGACTAGGCATTTTTTGTTGATTTTTATCTAACCACCATCGAATTAAATTAACAACTCTATCTCTGGGTAAAGTGCTAAAAATTTTAGTATTTAATTTAATAAAATCTTCCGAAAAATAATTCTTAGCATCTTCTTTTGCAATAGCTTTATTTAAATTAAGCCCTTCGGCAAAAAGTTCTGCAGATCTTCCAAGAGATTTAATCGTTTGAGGAAAACGCTTAATTAATTTAGGGAAAATTTCTAACCGTAAGAAATTTCTATCAAATTCTGTATTTTTATTAGACTCATCTTCAACAAACCTTATATTATTATTTGTTGCGTATTCCTCAATTATCTCTCTTGATAGCTTGAGAAAAGGCCTCCAAAGACGTCTTTCCTTATCAAATACCGGCATTGAAGCTAAACCTTTTAAACCACTTCCTCTCAATAATTGCAGCATTAAAGTTTCTGCTTGATCATTTTGGTGGTGTGCTGTAACAAGAAATTCATCAGCTTTTTGGTGAAGTATTTGATATCTTGCCTTTCTAGCCGAGGCTTCAATACCAAGCCCTTCTGAATTATCAAAATTAATTTTTTTTTGAATGAAATCTATATTAAGCTTTTTACATTCATCTAAACACAACTTACACCAATGGTCTGCATTTTTACTTAGCCCATGATGAATATGAATTGCACTTAATTTCAAATTTAGTTTTATTTTAAGTTGATATAGAACATGCAGAAGAACCATAGAATCAACCCCTCCGCTCAAAGCAACAGTTACGCCTACTGATTTTTTTTGATCTTTAAAAAAGTCATTAAAAGAACTAATAACTTCAGAAAGAATAACGTCAGATTTATTTTTCAATCTTTTTTTGTGAGGCCAAAATTCATAAGTCGAAGATACCTATTTTCTAGTAGCGAGTCGATTGACTCATTTCTAAACTTCATCAATTCTTTTTTTAAGATGGATTCTACATTTTTTATTGCTTCTTTTAAATTTCTATGTGCTCCTCCAAGAGGCTCTGGAATAATGTGATCAGTTAATCCCAATCTTTTTAAAACATCTGCAGTAATTCCTAAATTCTCAGCAGCAACTTCAGCCATTTCAGCTTTTTTCCATAAAATAGAAGCGCATCCCTCTGGTGAAATAACTGAATAAGTAGAAAATTCCATCATTAACAGTGAATCAACTACACCTAATGCTAACGCACCTCCAGAACCACCTTCACCAATAACAATTCCTATAATTGGTGTCTTCAATTCAGACATAACATATAAATTTTTTGCGATTGCTTCAGATTGGCCTCTTTCTTCAGCACCAATACCCGGATAAGCGCCAGGAGTATCAATAAAAGTAACTATTGGAATAGAAAACTTTTCGGCCAGCTTAAAAAGTCTTAAGGCTTTTCGATAGCCTTCGGGTCGAGGCATTCCAAAATTTCTAAATTGCCTGTCTTTTGTATCCCTTCCCTTTTGATGCCCAATCACCATGATTGATTGACCTTCAAATGTAGCTAGGCCTCCGACTATTGCTGGGTCATCAGAATAAGAACGATCTCCATGTAGCTCATGAAAATCGGTGAACATATTAGAAATATAATCCAATGTGTAAGGTCTTTGAGGATGTCTTGCAACTTGAGAAATTTGCCACGGAGTTAAATTATCATAAATATCGTGCAAGGATTGAATAGACTTTTTTTCTAATTGCTCAAGTTCTTTTTTTATATCTAAAGTTGGGTGCTCTTCATTTGCTTTTTGAAGGCTAGTAATTTTAGCTTCCAAACTTTCTATAGACTTCTCAAATTCTAAATAAGTAGACTTCATATTTTTCTGGGTTGCATTAAGGGGTTAATTATAGAGTATTTTTACATTATCATCATGAAAGGATTCAGTAAGACCCATTATTAAATCTTCATGAAGAGACACTTCCCATTGTGAACCCAAAATTAATTCTACTCGTCCATTTGTATTTTCATATTCAACTTTAACTTTGCATTTTTTATGATTAGTGTTTAGGTCACAATATGGTTTGAGTAATTTTTTTAGTTTTGAAGCATCCGCTTGTCCATTCAAAGAAATTTTTAGTAAATTTGCTTTCAGTCCCTGAAAAGTCATTAAATCATAAACCTTAATTGCACTTAACCGATTACCGCCAGTAAAATCATCGTGACTTACTCGTCCTTCAATAATAATTAATTCATCTTCTTTAATCAAATTATATGACTCTGCTAATAAATTACTTCCTAAAACTGCATCAATACTTCCCTCGCCATCATCAATTGTAATAATTGCAATTTTCCCTCTAGCATTTGTTCTATATTTTAAGGATGACACAATACCAGCAATTAAATAGCTTTCTTGGCGAGGTTTTAAATCAATTAATTTGATTGAAATAAAACTTCTGATTATTTTTTTATAGTATGAAAAAAGATGCCCGCTAAAATAAAATCCTAAAGCTGTTTTTTCTTCCAATAATTGATTCTTTTCTTCCCATGGCGACATTGCAACTAATTCAATAGCTTCAATATCAGACTCCCCAAATAATCCTTTTTGACCTGCTTCTTTTTGAGTTTGATCTGCCATATCAATTGCCAAATTAACACTAGCCAATAAAGATGCTCTGTTAGGCTCGATCTTATCAAACGCCCCTGAGCGAACCAGAGATTCAATCACTCTTCTATTAACTTTTCTCAGGTCAAGTCTTGATGTAAAGTCAAAAAGTGATTTAAAAGGGCCATTATTTTTTCTCTCATCAATAATCAAATCAATCGAAGAATCACCAGTCCCTTTTAAAGCACCTAGCCCATAAAGAATTTGATTTTTATTAATTGGTACAAACTTATATAAGCTTTGATTAATATCTGGAGGTAATAATTCAATACCATTAATTTTACAATCATCAAATAAAAGATGAATATTGTCTGTATTATTCATATCTGCTGACATTGATGCAGCTATAAAAGATGATGGATGATGAACTTTCAAATACGCTGTCTGATAAGCTATTTTTGCATAGGCTGCTGCATGAGATTTATTAAATCCATAACCAGCAAATTTTTCCAGTAAATCGAAAAGTGCGTTAGCTTGTCTTTCATTTAAGTTATTTTTAGTGGCCCCTTTTATAAAATCTGCTCTCTGAGCATCCATTTCTTCTTTTTTCTTTTTACCCATAGCCCTCCTTAGAAGATCCGCACTTCCAAGGCTGTAACCTGCTACAGATTGTGCAATTTGCATTACTTGTTCTTGATAAACAGCAATACCATACGTTTCTTTTAAGATAGATTCAGTTGCTGGATGAGGGTATGTTACTTTTTGTTCCCCAAGTTTTCTTCGGCAAAATTCTGGTATTAAATCCATTGGTCCAGGCCTATATAGCGCAACTAATGCAACAATATCTTCAAAGCAATCTGGTTTTGCTTGTTTTAACATATCTTTCATTCCACTTGATTCTAATTGAAATACAGCTGTAGTATTTGCTTGTTTGAGAAGCTCAAAAGTTATCTTATCTCGAATGGGAATTTGATCTAAATTAATATTAGGCAGCTTATTTTGAGTAAGAATGTCATTTGCATTCTTTAAAGCCATATCAATTATGGTTAAAGTTCGTAGACCTAAAAAATCAAATTTTACCAAGCCAACAGATTCAACATCATCTTTATCAAATTGACTAATTAAACCATCCCCATCTGGCTGACAATAAATTGGAGAAAAAGCTGATATCTTTGAAGGGGCAATTAAAACACCTCCTGCATGCATACTAACGTTTCTTACCAATCCCTCAAGCCTCATAGCTAAATCAAATAATTCTTTTACTTCTTCTTCTTTTGATATTCTTTCCTTAATTCTAGGTTCTTGTTCTATAGCAGTTTTTAAAGTAATTCCTAATTCATTTGGTATCATTTTTGCAATTTCTTGGACAAAATTAAAGGGAAGCTGAAGCACCCTTCCAACATCACCAATAGCCGCTCTCGCTGCCATTGTCCCAAATGTAGCTATTTGAGACACAGAAGCAAAACCATATTTTTCTTTCACATAATCAATAACTTTATCTCTGCCTTCCATACAAAAATCTATATCGAAATCAGGCATAGAAACACGATCTGGATTTAAAAATCTCTCAAAAAGGAGATTGTATTCTAATGGATCTAGGTCTGTAATTCCTAAACTATATGCTACAACTGAACCAGCACCCGAACCTCTTCCTGGACCCACAGGTATATTATTTTTTTTTGCCCAATTGATAAAATCAGCAACAATTAAAAAATAGCCTGCATAACCCATTTGATTAATCACACTTACTTCAAAACTTAAGCGTTCTTCATATTTTATTTTCTTTTCTGCTTGAATAGATTTTTCTGAAAAAAGAGTTTCTAATCGTTTTGTTAACCCATCTTTTGCCTCTTTTAATAAATAATCTTCAATCTTTATATTATTTGGTATTGGGAAATTTGGTAAATAATTTTTTCCTAAATCAAAACCAAAATTACATCTATATGCAATATTTACTGAATTTTTTAATGCTGAAGGAATATCAGAAAATAATTCACTCATTTCAGCTTGGTTTTTGCAATATTGCTGTGAAGTGAATAATTTTGGTCTTCTTTTATCTCCCAAAACATAACCCTCAGATATACAAGATTTAGATTCATGAGCTCTAAAATCTTCCTCCTTCATGAATTGAATGGGGTGTGTGGCTACTAATGGAATTTTTTGATCAGCAGCTAAATGTAAAACTTGTTTTATATATCTTTCTTGTTGATCTTTTTTCTGTCCTTCGCCATGCCTTTGAAGCTCTATATAAAACCTATCGCCAAAGGCATCTTTCCATTTCTTGAGAGCATCTTGTGCTTGTTTGATTTTATCTTGTAGAAGGAGCTGACCGATATCACCATATGTGGCGCCAGATAAAATAATTAAATCTTTATTAAATTCATCTAATAACCATGATTTTTTAATCTCGGCATGATCACGATATTGATTTTGCAAATAAGCTTTAGAAATTAATTCAGATAAATTTTCATATCCTTTTTTATTTTGACAGAGAGCTAAAACTCTATATGGCTCGTCTCTGTTAACTTCATTTTCAAGCCAAATATCACAGCCTATAATAGGTTTAATCTCACACTCAACAGCTTTTTTATAAAATTTGACTGCACCAAATAAATTATTTAGATCAGTTAAAGCAATTGCTGGCATTTTATTATCAACAGCGTTTTTTACATAATCTGAAATTTTTACTATACCGTCTGTGATTGAAAATTCACTATGACAGCGAAGGTGGATATAATGAGATTTATCTAATTCCTGCATAAGAATTATTTTACCTTAGAAGCTTTGTTAGAATAGATACAAATACAAATTATTTTATAATAATTATAAATATAAGGAGAAAATCATGAGTCAAGTAAATTTGAAAGGTGGTCCAGTAAGTATTGGAGGGGAATTCTCTAAAATAGGGGATACAGCTAAAGATTTCAGTTTAGCAAATGACAAGCGTGAAAATGTTAACCTAGCTAATTTTGGTTCAAAAAGAAAAATTTTAAATATTTTTCCAAGCATTGATACGCCTACTTGCGCACTTTCCGTTAAGAGATTTAACGATGAAGCTGCAAACTTAGAAAATACTGTAGTTTTATGTATTTCTGCTGATTTGCCATTTGCCCAAAAAAGATTTTGTGGGGCTGAAGGAACTGAAAATGTTGAAACACTCTCTGCTTTTAGAAATATTGATAAATTTTCAAATGACTATGGAGTAGCAATTTTAGATACCTCACTTCAGGGACTAACAACTCGGGCGGTAATAGTTCTAGATGAATCAAATAAAGTCATACATGCTGAATTAGCTCCAGAAATAACTGAAGAGCCAAATTATGATGCAGCGTTAAGTGTTTTAAAATAATTTAAATACGGTTGCTTCCAGCGACCATTTTAATTTCAAATAATCTACAATCTAAGGCACCGTTATAAAGCGGTGTCTTTTTACTTGGTGAGAGGCGCATTAATTTAGGCATCCTTAAATCACTAGTGAGAAAATATGTTCTCCAGCCAGAAAGTTTTTTCT
Organism: Nitrosomonadales bacterium; assembly: GCA_028344855.1. Taxonomy (GTDB): domain Bacteria; phylum Pseudomonadota; class Gammaproteobacteria; order Burkholderiales; family Methylophilaceae; genus BACL14. The sequence continues at coordinate 30,077 of JAOMCC010000002.1, forward strand.
TCATTGTTGAAGCCCATAATGGGTAAGCCTTGGCTAAATCTTCATCCTCACCAATTCTTTCGCCGTATGGGGGATTAGTTATTAAAACACCTACTTTTGAAGGAACTTTAATATCATTAAAATTTTGACAACTTAACTCAACAGCCATTTTTAAACCAGCCTGCTCAAGATTAGTTTTAGTAACTCGAATAGCTCTTAGGTCTTCATCTGATCCGTAAATTTTAGAAAAACCTAGAGGTTTGATTTGAGTTTGATATTCAGATTTAATTTTTTCTAAAAGTGCAGAATCAAAATCTTTCCAATTTTCAAATCCAAAACTTCTTTTAAGTCCTGGTGCTTGATTAAATGCAATCATTGCTGCTTCTATTAAAAACGTACCGCTACCACACATTGGATCCAACAAAGGCTCCCCAGATTCCCAGCCACTTAAAGCTAATATTCCTGCTGCTAGATTCTCTCTTATTGGGGCTTCAACACTAGATTTTCTGAATCCCCTTTGATAAAGAGGTTGGCCTGAAGTATCAATATATAAATCAAAATGAGTAGCATTCAAATACAGGTGGATCCTAATATCTGGATCTCGAATATCAACATTTGGTCTTGCATCAACCTGGCTTCGAAACTGATCACAAATTGCATCCTTAATTCTTAGCGTCATAAAATCAAGACTTTTTAATGGGCATTTAACTCCTGTGGTACTTACTTTTAAACTATTAGAAAGATCAAATAAACTTGTCCATTGCACCTTAAGAGCTCCATTATAAACATCATCTTCTGTTTCATAGGCCCCATTAGCAATTCTGTAAAGAATTCTTGTTGCAATCCGAGAGCTGAGGTTTGCTCTATACATGATCTCAGTAGATGATTCATACTTAATACCTCCATCAACAACTGAAGCTTCTTGAACCCCTAAAGAATTTAATTCGCCTAATAAAATTGTTTCTAGGCCTCTTGGGCATGATGCAAAATAATGTGATTTCAATTTTTTTCCTAGTGAAAGCGGATTTCTTTTGAATTGCCTCGCTGATTATTTTTAATGAGTCTGCCAAAATATACCATTAAATCCAGTCCATGATTTACCTCTAAAGACTTTATTTTTTTTCTTAAAATATTGATTGGAAAAACAATATTCTTTTGATTAAAAGCAAATGCAATAATATTGCCAGGTTTACTTGATTCCGCAAAAAGAACTTGTTTACCAAAAACCAAATTGATACGATCTTTATAAATTTCAGTCCTAGGATCGGAGCCCCAAAAATTAATTATAAAAATACCTTTTTCTGATAAAACATTCCTACATGATTCAAAATAAGAAATAGTACAAAACTCTTCGGGCAGGCCGTAATCCTCAAAAGCATCAGAGAGAAGTAAGTCGTATTTATTTTCTGTTTCTTTAATAAACTTTATTCCGTCTCCTTGAATGATATTAAATCTTTTTTTTGAAATTGGTAACTTGAAGAAAAATTTGGCAATTTGTATCACTTTTGGATTAAGTTCTAATATCGTCAATTTTGCCTTAGTAAATAATTTGTAAAAAAATTTTGGCATTGTCCCACCCCCAAGCCCAATAAATAAAATTTCTTTAGGGTTTTCTAAAAATAATGTGGCCATTGCCATAGCTTGAGTATAATCAAGCTCTAAGTGAAAAGGATTATCTATTCTCATTGAGCTTTGAATAGAACTCGAACCTATATGCATTGAAATTACACCCTCTTGTTCGCTTACTTCAACCTGCATATCCTCAAATGAAGTACTACGTAAATCTAATATATTTTTTTTGTACCTTTGATGAATTAATTCTTTCTCATCTTCAAAAATTTTTTTTATCAATTTCTTTATAATTAACATTATTTATTAACCAGTTCAGTCCAATTTTTTTCAAGTCTCTTGATAGAAATAGGGTAAGGTGTTTTTAACTCTTGAGCAAATAAAGAAACTCTTAATTCTTGCATGGCCCATTGAAAATCAATGTAAGTCTTCGGTATTTTACAATCAGATTCTACAAATTCACTTACCTTTTCAATCCATTTCGTTTGGAGCCTATTAATATCACTAAAGAGATCTTTATCTTTAGTTTGCCGTTGGTTATATTTCTCAATCCTTATTTTAATTGCTGAAAGAAATCTTGGGTAGTTTTTAAATTGCTGAAATAAGAATAAAGGTTCCTCATAAGGTGGCAGTAAAATTTCTAATTGTTCCTCCACGTCTTCAACTACAGACTTGGGTAAAAAATTTGCTTTATTCACTAAAAGTGATAATTCCTGATATAAATTAGCAACCTCAATCAAATTATTAGAATAATCTAATATCACTTTACCAATTTTATTTTTTGTAAAGCTAACTAACTCATCAAATGATTTTTGAGTTCTTGGCATGGGTTTTCCCCACGCCATTGATTCGTCTAAGACAACATTAAAAAAATTTTTTTTTAATTTATCAGGCTCTATGTGAGTTTGAAGTTTCAATGCGAAATTATTAAATTGTGGTGGAGAATTTTTTAAATCCTTCATTCGGTCTTTCATTTGCAACTGTATTAAATCTTTTACTCCTTCATAATGATGATTTTTTGCATCTTCAGCATTGTCAAGAACTCTTAAATTTATAGATTTGTTGCTACTAATTAGAGCAGGAAAACCCCTTACAGTTTCTTTATACCAAACTTTTTCCACAATCTCTGGAATCTCAAAATCTGGCCAATAAGTTAAATTATCTTCTTCGATATCAAAAGCAACCTCTTCAATTACTTCTGAAACTCTTTCTTTATTTGCTTGTTGGAGACTTATTAAATCTTTTGATGAATCTATTTCATACCCTTTTTCATCAAGAATTTGATAATTAATTTTCAAATGTTCAGGTAAAGCGTTAACTAACTTCTCTTCAACTCGATAGGAAGTTTTAGTTTTAGACCTAATATAGTCAGTTAATGCATCATTAAAACTAACTTTGAAATCTGCTTCTGATAAAAATTCTGTTACTACTTGTTGAACTGGACCTAACTGCGTTCGAATTGATTTGGGTAAAGCTTTAATTAAAGTTGATACTTTTTCTCTAATCATGCCAGGCACTAACCATTCAAGTGGTTCTTTTTTCATTTGACCCAATGCAGAATATGAAAAAGCCACAGTCAAGCCATCATTCGGATGAGAAGGATCAAACCGATAATTAAGCCTGACTGGAATATTATTTATTTTTAAAGTTTCTGGATATTGAGTACTATCTATTTGGTCAGCATTTTTTTGCATTAAATATTCTTTCGTTAAAAATAAATATTTAGAATCTTTTTTTTCAACTTTTTTTCTCCAAAACTCAAAACCTGCTCCATTGATAATCTCAGCACTAATTTTATTTTCATAAAACTGATAAAGCACATCTTTGCTAATCAAAATATCTTGACGTCGAGACTTATGTTCTAATTTTTCAATCTGCTCAATTAAATCTAAATTGTGTTGCCAAAAAGGTGCGTCAGTCTCATATTCCATTTCAACCAAAGCTTGTCTGATAAATATCTCTCTTGATTCTATTGGTTTAATTACACCATAATGAATTGTCTTTTTTGGATTAATTATTAATCCATAAAGTAATGATTTTCTATTTGCATCCACACGACTTAATTTTTTATTCCATCTTGGATTGCTATATTCAAAATCAAGTAAATGAAAAGATAATTTCTCAATCCACTTTATATCAATTTTAGCTATACATTGAGCATATAATTTTCCTGTATCAATTATTTCAGCTGCCATAATCCATTTAAATTTTTTATTACGGAATAAACGAGGACCAACTAGAAATTTAATACCTCTTGCTCCAAGATACTCGATGCTATCTGATTCTTTAAAGCCAATATTTCCAAGTAACCCCGATAAAAGTGCAAAATGAATTTGTTCATAACTTGATTCATCTTTACTTAGCTTAAAACCTAATTCATCTGTCATTTGCAATAGTTGTTTGTATAACTCTTGCCACTCTCTCACTCTATTAAAAGATAAAAAATATTTATCACAAAAAATTCTTAAGCTTTTACTTTTGAGATTTTTAACTTCTTTTTTAAAAAGTATCCATAACTTTATAAAACTTAAAAAACCTGAATCAGTATCATGGAAAAGAAGATGTGCTTGATCGGCTTTATCTGCCTTATCAAAGGGTCTTTCCTTAGGATCAGAAATGCTAAGGGCACTTATTATGACTAAAATCTCTTTTACACAATTTTGTTTTTTTGATTCTATTAAAATACGGCCTAAAGACGGATCAATTGGCATTTGTGCGAGCTGCATTCCAAGAGGTAAAATTTTATTTTTATTATCAACTGCACCTAATTCGTTTAATAACTGATATCCATCTTGAATAAATTTATGAATTGGGGGCTGTAAAAAAGGAAATTGATCTACAGGGCCTAAATTTAATGAAGCCATTTTAAGAATAACAGAAGCTAAAGAACTCCTCATAATTTCTGGGTCCGTAAATTCAGACCGTGCTTGAAAATCATCTTCTTCATATAGTCGAATACATGTTCCAGCTGAAATACGACCACATCTTCCAGCTCTTTGATTTGATGAAGCTTGTGATATTTTTTCAATTAATAATTGCTCAATCTTTAATCTTGGACTGTAGCGAATAATTCTTGCTAATCCACTATCAATAACAAACTTAATTCCAGGAACAGTTAAAGAAGTTTCTGCAATATTAGTCGTTAAAATAATTCGTTTCAAAGTACCTGTTTGAAAAATTTTTTGTTGTTCTTTTATTGCCAGTCTTGAATATAAAGGAAGAATCTCGTATTGATTATCTAATTGTTCGACCAAAAATCTTTTGGTGTCATGAATATCGCGTTCCCCTGGAAGAAAAACTAAAATATCTCCCTTTTGGTTTTCTAGACTCTGAATTGCAGATAGAACGCCATCCTCTATATCCTCAATAGTTTCATCAATTCTTTTTTGTAATGGTCTATATAATATTTCGACTGGAAATGTACGTCCTGATACTTTAACTATTGGAGCATTATTAAAATGAGATGAAAATTTATCGACATCAATAGTAGCACTCGTAATAATAATTTTTAAATCTGGGCGTTTAGGTAATATATTTTTTAAATACCCGATTAAAAAATCAATATTTAAACTTCTTTCATGAGCTTCATCAATAATTAAAGTATCATATTGTTTTAACAAAGTATCATTTTGAGTTTCAGCAAGCAAAATTCCGTCAGTCATAACTTTAATAGACGAAACCGAAGATGTCTTATCTGTAAACCTCACCTTAAATCCTACCAAATCACCTACTTTGGTTTCTAACTCTTCAGAAATTCTATTTGCTACAGATCTTGCTGCTATTCTTCTAGGTTGTGTATGGCCGATTATTTTTTTTTGCCCTCTACCCAAAGATAAACAAATTTTAGGTAATTGAGTTGTTTTTCCTGATCCAGTTTCTCCACAAATTATTGTCACCTGATTTTTATTAATCTGGTATTTTATATCTTCAACTCTTTGACTCACGGGGAGATGATTGGGAAAATTAATATTAGGAATAGTCATTATTAATTGGCTAAAATATTAAGTGTTTTTAATGATTCAATTGATTGTTGTAGTTTTATTTCTTCTAACATTTGCATCCCAATAGTGTACCTTAAACTTTAATAGGTCATAATTACAGGTATATATATTAAATTTTAATTAGGATTTTTCAATGACTATTCAGTGGTATCCAGGACACATGACAGCAGCTAAGAAAAAAGCTGAAGAAGCTATGGAAATTAATGATGTAATTATTGAAGTGCTAGATGCACGAATTCCCGGAAGTTCAATTAATCCAATGATTGAGTCAATTCGTTTAACAAGGCAAAGGCCTCACCTTAAAGTTCTTAATAAAGCAGATTTAGCTGATTCAAAGATTACTGAACAATGGATAAAATTCTTTAATTCAAAACCAAATACAACAGCAATTAGTTTATCTGCAAAAAAAATAAGTGAAGTTAAAAAAATATTATCTTATTCTAAAAAATTAGCTCCCCATAGATGTACTTCCGTAAAACCTCTTAGGATGCTAATTATGGGTGTCCCTAATGTAGGAAAATCAACTATTATCAACGTCCTTAAAAATAAAAAAATTGCTAAAGTTGGAAATATTCCAGCTGTAACAAAAACACTTCAACGTATTGATATAAATAATAATATTATTCTTACAGATTCACCTGGGATGATGTGGCCAAAAATTACCAATGATTTAGATGGATTTTTTTTAGCGGCATCTCATACAATTGGAATAAATGCATATGACGAAATTGAAACAGCTTTAGTTCTAAGTGAGACATTAAAGACTTTATATCCTAAATTAATAATAGATTTTTATGAATTTAAAGATTCTTTACCAGCAGATGAGAAATTTCTTGAACATATAGCTAAAAAAAGAAACTTTATAATCAAAGGTAATAAATTAAATCTTTTGAAAGCTGCTGTTTCTTTTATTAATGATTACCGCAATGGAGTAATAGGAAAAATTAGTTTAGAAACTCCCTCATCAAGGGAATTAATGCTTAAAAATTTACTATTAAAATAGACTTTTAAGATTTAATTAGTACAATAACTAATAATATTAAAAAAAAAAAATAATCTTATGTATTTTAAAAAATATTTATTATTAATTTTAGTGTTTTTTTCAGTCCAAGTTAATTCAGTTGATGCCGATAAAGTAAAGAACTCAATCAAAAATAAAGCTGTAGGTATCGCTCAATCTTATTTTGAAAAATATTTCGAAGTATTTGAATTGCACGTCGATTCGCCTGATGACTTATCCAGTGCAGGTATACTTGTAGTTAAAGGATTATCAGATCCTGAAGATATTGAAAACACAATTTTTACTCAAATGAGTACCTTTGTTAATGCTGGTCGAGCAACAGTTAACCTAGGTTTAGGTTATCGTCGACTGGTAGAAGATAATAAAATACTTCTTGGAATAAATACTTTTTATGATCATGAATTCCCTTATCGTCATGGAAGAGCAAGTTTAGGTTTAGAAGCACGAACTTCCGTAGGTGAAATTAATTTTAATAGATACTGGGCAACTACTGGTTGGCAAAGTGGTGCTAATAATTTGGAAGAGCATGCTTTAGGTGGTGTTGATTTTGAAATAGGTATACCTTTGCCTTATATGAACTGGGCGAAGTTTTATGCCAAAGCTTTTAAATGGAATACAGAAACTCCAGGTGTAAAAGATTCAATAGGTAATACCCTATCCATTGATGCTGCGATTCCCACGATTCCAGGGTTAGTCATTGCAGCAGGACATACACAATATTCATCCGATGAAAAAAGCGATAATTTTGTACGAATTGAGTATGATTTAATTACCGCAGGTAGAAATGAAAAAGCGCCATTATTTACAAATTATGCATATAAATTAGCAAGTATGGAAAGTCAACGATATAAAAAAGTCAGGAGAGAAAATAAAATTTATAAACAGATGAAAAGTACAACAGTTACTGTGAAAGGATTCTAAAGAATATGCTACTTAAAATAACATCTTTTTTCATAATATTATTTACTCTTATAATAACTTCTTCGGCCCAAGCGACTTGTTTGAGAAATGCCTCAGGAGCAATTATCGTTGATGCAGATAATTCAACTAGAATGGTATCTTCGACCAATGGATCGGCTGATCAATGTTCAGAAATTCCTGATGCATATAAAATAAAATTTTATAAAATGGGAGTCTGTACAGAAGATCCTATAGATCCAGATTTGTCTTCATGTTCATTTATGCTAGATAATTCAGCAGGAGTTGACCATGTTATAAGGATGCCAAACGTAGGTACTCTTCCGACTGGAGATTTTGATATTCCACCTGGTACCTATACTCATTTAGTTGGTCTTATGTCTAACAGATTTGGTATCAATCATACTGAAACATTTTCTGAGAGCCTTCGAGGATTAACTAGTTCAGGAACGACATGTTGGTCAATTGCAGATAAAGTCACTGCATACACTAATGAAACTATCAATAATAGTTTAGATAGTCACGATACAACAGCTACAGATAGTGCCCCCGATACTAGTGTCCTAGAATGTGGTTCTGCTAGTGATGCTGATCCGGGGTTTAGTTATGAAGTAATAAATGTTTTTAGTGAGGAGTGTTCAAGCTGGGATGGATACTGGAATACTGGAGAAGGTCGGACAATGTCTAATGGCACAGCGGAAGCAAGATTATTAAAAACAGATAACACAGCTGCAACTGCCTGTACTAATGCAACTCGAATGCTTTGGGTAGTTCAGTTCACTAATCCCCTTAAGGTTACCAAAACATCACAATTTAGTTTAGAGTTTAAATTAACTGATTCGGTGAGTGTAGACCTTGGAACTGATGGAAGCACAGGTTTTGCTGTCAAAATGGGTGCAGACCCTGTAACATCAATTCTAACGGTAACTGAGCCATCAACTGATTAAAAAATATATCTTCTGAAATGCAAAATTTCACCAAAATTTTTTTAATTTCATTACTTATATGCTCCAATTTATTACTTGCTAAAGATTATGTATTACCAGAAACTGGTATAGTAATAAAAAATATAGCCTGCTTAGAAGCGTCAAATCCAACAAATAATCAAGACAAATATAAAATTATTTCAATGCTTATTTATAATAGAAATAAGCATTCAATAGATAATAAAATTTTAGCTTTTACTTTGTTGGACAAAGATGATGATATAGTTTTTAGACATAATTTTGACCTCAAAATGGCTCCTCAAACATCTGCTAAAGAAGTATTAGCGGTTCCTTACTGCAATGATTCTTTTTTTGGGCTTAAAACAACATATGAGTTTTCGTTAAAACAATATGATTAAAATTTTTTTGTTGATATTTTTATGTTTTTATCACAATCTTTATGCAGAAGAATTTTCATCTGACCAACAAAAAATTATTTCAGTCAAAATTTTTACAGTAGACAAAGAATGTCAAAAATACCAAAGAATTAATAATGATGAATATTGTGTTACGAAGAACAATATTACTTTAAATTCGTGTGGACCATCTTCCGATTGGCCATGTATGGAAGATAAAGGCTGTCTAGTAATTGATCAATTTACTAAGAAAAATTAACTATCACTAAATTATATTATTTTCAATTTTTAGATATGGTACCCTCGACAAGAATCGAACTTGTATCTAGAGTTTAGGAAACTCTTGTTCTATCCGTTGAACTACGAGGGTTTATAAAAATATTAATTATTTAATATTTTTTGAATAATTTTTAACCCAAAATTAACCCCAAACCCGTTTACATCACTTGATACTGCTCCTAATCCTCCTTTTCTATTACTCGAAGATAAGTCAATATGTAACCAAGGAACATTTTTTTCTACGAACCTACCTAAAAATCTAGCCGCATGAATATGATCAGGACCTCCTTCCAAGGTGCATTGTTTTATATCAGCAATTTGACTTTCAAGATCTTCCTCATAATCTTCATCATAAGGGAACCCTGATATTCTTTCACCTGCTTCACTCCCAGCCCCAATCGCCATGCAAGTCAACTCTTGTCGATTACTTATTGCCCCGCTATAACGATCACCCATTGCAACATGCATACATCCAGTTAAGGTCGCAAAATCAATCATAGCTTTAGGTTTTTTTCGTGATGCTAAAGTTAAGGTGTCTGCTAAAACCATTCTTCCTTCCGCATCAGTGTGAACAATCTCAATCGTCATACCATTAAGAGCTTTTACAACATCGTTTTGCTTATAAGCTTTAGGTCCAATATGATTTTGCGCGATAGCTAGCCAACAATCTAACTTAATAGGTAATCTAGCTAATGAAACTGCCTGAAGTATTCCTAATACCACTGCTGAGCCATTCATATCCTCATGCATGCCATTCATATATTTTGCTGGTTTTAAATTATGTCCTCCTGTATCAAAACATATTCCCTTCCCAACAAGCGCAATAGATTCGCTTGCCCCTATTGGTTCATATCTTAAATTAACAATAGCTGCGTCTTGAGGTTCAGAACCTTGGCCTACTGCAAAAAAAGCACCTGCTCCCATTTGCTTTAATTTTGACATTGAATATTCTTGTAACTTCCATTTATTCTGTTTTGCTAATTTAGCAATTTTTTTTCTATAGATTAAAGGCGTTAAATTATTAGGAGGAGTCATTGTTAATTCACGAGTTAAATTATTTCCTTTTACGCTAGCTGAAATAGTTTTTAAATCAGCAGGCAAAGAAATTCCATATAATTTAATATCCTTTAATGGATTAATTTTATGATTTTTTTTATGCGAAGGAAGATTAGAGGTATTTAATAATGCTACGTAAACAGCAGCCTCGCCCCACAATTTTATAAGATTTTTTTCTACATGACAGACAATAGAAATCGAAGTTGGCTTTTCTTCAATAAGATGCGCCAATGACTTTCTAAGAATTGTATGACATTGAAATAAATTAAGGCTGTCTGATGCCATAACCCAACAAATAATACCGCCATCTTTTAATTCAGTAATCACTGGTGTTTTCTTCAAATCATTTATTTTCCTTCCAATCCTCTTTAATTTATTTTTTAATATCGCTTGAAAAGGAAAGTTTTTTTGCTTTTTATCAATAATATAAAGAGTGTGTGATACTTTATTTAACACAATCTCTGTGGGAATTTTACTTATTTTTTCAATTTTTGTATTCATATATAGCCTTATAATTTTTATTTAAATCAATGGTTTAACATAAATATTCATGTAGTAATTTTTTAAATAACACTTGACCTAACCTTCTAAAACCACGAAAATATTACTATGGTTTTAGTTATAGAGCACAGTTCATCAAATTAATTCTAAATGATTTTTTATATTTTAAAGAATTATCAACGTTATTAAGCAATTTTCATAGGGGTTACATTTAAATGGATTTATTTCCAGACAATGATATACAAGAAACACAAGAATGGATTGAATCTTTAAATTCAGTTATTGAAACTGAAGGTTCAGAACGAGCACATTTTTTAATTGAAATGATGATTGATCAAGCGCGTCGATCAGGTTCAAATCTTCCATACAATGCTACAACCGCCTATGTCAATACAATACCAGCGCATCTTCAACAAAGACACCCTGGTGATCCAGATATGGAGCGAAGAATTAGGGCTTTAATACGTTGGAATGCTGTAATGACTGTATTAAGAGCAAATACGAAATCACCCGGAGTTGGTGGCCATATTGCAAGCTTTCAATCAGCAGCTACACTATATGACGTAGGATTCAACCACTTTTTTAGAGCAGCCAATAAAGATTTTGGTGGGGACCTTATATATTTTCAAGGTCATTCTTCACCAGGCGTCTATGCTAGAGCATATCTGGAAGGACGAATCAATGAAGATCAACTTAATAATTTTAGAATGGAATCTAAAGGAAATGGTCTATCTAGCTACCCTCACCCTTGGTTGATGCCAGATTTTTGGCAATTTCCAACGGTATCAATGGGATTGGGTCCAATAATGGGAATTTATCAAGCGCGCTATTTAAAATACCTTCACGATAGAGGAATAGCAGATACTTCAGATAGAAAAGTTTGGGTATTTTGTGGTGATGGCGAAATGGATGAACCAGAATCTTTAGGTGCAATATCTTTAGCCTCAAGAGAAAATTTAGATAACTTAATCTTTGTAGTTAACTGTAACCTTCAAAGACTTGATGGGCCTGTAAGAGGAAATGGAAAAATCATTCAAGAGTTAGAATCTGACTTTAGAGGGTCAGGTTGGAATGTGCTTAAAGTTGTTTGGGGATCTTATTGGGACCCACTCTTTGCAATGGATAAAGACGGATTCCTTAAAAAAAGGATGGAAGAATGCATTGATGGGGAGTACCAGAATTTTAAAGCTAAAGGTGGTGCATATACCAGAGAGCACTTCTTTGGGAAGTATCCTGAACTAAAAGAAATGGTCTCAGCAATGTCTGACAGCGAAATTTGGAGATTAAATAGAGGAGGTCATGATCCCCATAAAGTCTATGCTGCCTATGCTGCAGCTTCATCTCACAAAGGACAACCCTCTGTTGTTTTAGCAAAAACAGTTAAAGGTTATGGTATGGGTGATGCTGGTGAAGGACAAAATATAACACACCAACAAAAAAGTATGGATGTTGAAGCATTAAAAGTCTTTAGAACTAGGTTTGATTTACCTATTAGTGATGAAGAAGTTGAAAATTTATCTTTTTATAAACCGCCAACGGATTCACCAGAAATCCAATATATGGAAGAGCGAAGAAAAAATCTTGGTGGTTATTTACCAATTAGAAAACAAAAAGGTAATTCACTCAAAATTCCTAGCTTATCAAATTTTTCAAATGTTTTAACAACAACAGGTAATAGAGAAATCTCAACAACAATGGCATTTGTGAGAATACTAAGCACTTTAGTAAGGGATGATGAAATAGGCAAATACATTGTACCAATTGTACCCGATGAAGCTAGAACCTTTGGTATGGAAGGTATGTTTAGGCAACTTGGTATTTATTCATCTATTGGTCAACTATACGAGCCTCAAGATTCTGATCAAGTAATGTTTTATAAAGAACAAAAAGATGGGCAAATATTAGAGGAAGGAATTAATGAAGCAGGATCATTCTCATCGTGGATTGCTGCAGCAACTTCATATAGCAATACTGGAATACAAACTATTCCTTTTTACATCTTTTATTCTATGTTCGGATTTCAAAGAATTGGTGATCTAGCATGGGCTGCTGGAGACTCTAGAGCAAGAGGATTTTTATTAGGGGCAACGGCAGGAAGAACAACACTAAATGGCGAAGGACTTCAGCATGAAGATGGGCATAGTCACCTTATATCTGCAACTATTCCAAATTGTATATCTTACGATCCCTGTTTTGCATATGAATTAGCTGTCATAATTCAAAACGGTCTAGAACGAATGATTCAAAATCAAGAAGATGTCTATTATTACATCACTTTAATGAATGAAAATTATCAGCATCCTGATATACCAAAAAATATTGAAAAAAATATAGTTCAAGGTATCTACAAATTTTCTGAAAGTAAATTTAAAGGTCCTACAGTTCAATTAATGGGAAGTGGAGTTATCTTAAGGGAAGTTATTGAGGCAGCAAAATTACTAGAAACTGAATGGGGTATTTCTGCAGATATTTATAGCGTAACAAGCTTTACAGAATTAAGGCGTGAGGCATTAGATATCGAACGATGGAATATGTTAAACCCTGATAAAAAAGATAAGATATCCATAATTCAAGAAACCATATCAGATCAAGAAAGTCCTATCATTGCATCAACTGATTATATGAAATCATATGCGGAACAGATATCAAACTTTTTACCTAATAAATTTATCTCTCTAGGTACGGATGGTTTTGGGCGATCTGACAGCAGAGAGGCTTTGAGGAATTTTTTCGAAGTAGATAGATATTTTATAATTATTGCTTCACTTAAAGCTTTAGTTGATTGTAAAAAAATTGATAGTGATTTACTATCAAAAGCGATAAAGAAATATAAAATAAATGGCAATAAAGCTAACCCAGTTTCTACTTAAAGGATGTTATGTCGACACAAGAAATTGTAATACCTGATATTGGAGCCTTTGATGATGTTGATGTCATTGAAGTACTCGTTAATGTCGGAGACACAATTAAAACAGACGATCCACTTTTAACTTTAGAAACAGAAAAAGCTTCCATGGATATTCCTGCAACCACATCTGGAGTTATTAAAGAGCTTAAAATTAGAGTTGGTGACAAAGTTAAAGAAGGAAGTTTAATCGGTTTGCTTGAATCAAAAAATCCTGCAGAAGAAAAAATTCAAGAGAAACCAGAAAAAACAGAAAAATCTAAAGAAGATATTACTGAAAAATTAATTGGAGAACCAAGTCGACCTTCGCAAGAACCTCCCGAAAAAATTAAACCTCAACAGCCTCCGCTTCCCGTGGGTGAAAGCAATTTAATCAATAAGGGTAAATCTTCACATGCATCTCCATCTACTCGAAAATTTGCTAGAAACTTAGGGGTTAATCTAGCTTTCATACAAGGCTCTGGTCCAAAAAATAGAATCTTAGTTGATGATATTCAAATTTATGTAAAACAAGAAATGGCTAAACCCCGTGCTGAAAATATGGGTAATCAGTTCGCTCCTATTCCAATGCCAAATATAGATTTCTCAAAATTTGGTGATATTGAAAGTAAACCACTATCCAAAATAAAAAAAATATCTGGGGCAAATTTACACAGAAATTGGGTCACTGCCCCGCATGTTACACAATTTGATAATGCAGACATCACAGACTTGGAAGTATTCAGAAAAAATATGCAAAAAGAAGCAGATAAAAAAGGTGTGAAATTAACCTTACTTGCCTTTCTTATCAAAGCTTGTGTTAATGCTTTAAAGGCTTATCCAGTATTTAATAGTTCACTTTCTCCAGACGGAGCAGAATTAATTTTAAAAGATTATCATAATATTGGTTTTGCATGCGATACCCCTGATGGATTAGTTGTGCCTGTGGTGAAAGATGCACTTAAAAAAGATGTTCTAGAAATAGCAGAAGAGCTTGGTAAGCTTTCCTCAAAAGCAAGGGAAAGAAAATTAAAGATGGATGAGATGCAAGGTGGTACTTTTTCAATATCCAGTCTAGGAGGAATTGGTGGAACTAAATTTACACCTATCATTAATTGTCCAGAAGTTGCTATATTAGGAGTTTCTCGTTCAGCCATGCAACCAATTTACAACAAAGAAAAAAAAGAATTTGAGCCTAGATTAATTCTTCCTTTATCACTCTCATACGATCATCGAGTTGTCGACGGGGCAGATGGAGCAAGGTTTACGAGTCATTTAGAAATGATGTTATCAGACGTAAGACGTCTTCTTTTATAAATATGGCAAATCTAATATCTATTTTTATTCCAGATATCGGCGATTTCGATTCAGTTGAAGTAATTGAATTAATGGTTAAAGTTGGAGATTCTATAAAAAAAGAAGATCCATTAATTACTGTTGAATCTGATAAAGCTTCAATGGATATTCCTTCCCCTTTTGAAGGTACCATCCAGGAAATCAAAGTAAAAGTTGGTGATCAAGTTAAAGAAGGGGTTGAAATTATCTCACTAACCTCATCTAAAGAAATCTCTAAACAACCAACTCAAAAAGACGCGTCAAATGAAAAAGAGACCATCACAAAAACAGAGTCGACAGATACTCAACCTCAAGCCAAAGATAGTAAAACTCCAGATTTAATATGTGATGTTGCTGTATTAGGATCAGGGCCTGGTGGTTACACAGCAGCCTTTCGAGCTTCTGATTTAGGAAAAAAAGTTATCCTGATTGAGCGTTACTCAACGATTGGAGGAGTTTGTTTAAATGTAGGTTGTATCCCCTCTAAAGCCCTCCTTCATACAGCAAAAGTAATTACAGATGCAGAAGATACTACACATCATGGAGTAACATTTAGTAAGCCTGAAATTGATCTAGAACAATTACGAAACTGGAAATCAAATAAAGTTGTTAAAAAACTCACCATGGGATTATCCCAAATGGCTAAACAAAGAAATGTTGAAATTGTAGAAGGTACAGGTGTATTTTTATCACCACACCAGATTGAAGTTACGTTAACTGATAAAAGTAAGAAAGTGATTAGTTTTGATTCAGCAATTATCGCGGCAGGCTCACAGCCAAATTCAATTCCTGGAACCCCTGATGATCCTCGTATTATGGATTCAACTGGCGCATTGGAATTAAAAGATATTCCCAAAAGATTTTTAATTGTTGGAGGTGGAATTATTGGACTAGAAATGGGGACAGTTTATGATGCACTGGGAAGTTCTGTTTCAGTAGTGGAATTAACTGATGGCCTTATTCAAGGATGCGATCGAGATATTGTTAGACCCCTCCACAAAAGAATGGAAAAACGTTTCGAAAATATTTGGCTAGAAACAAAAGTGACGAAAATTGAAGCAAAAAAAGAAGGGATCATAGTTTATTTTGAAGGAGGTAATGCGCCTAAAGAAGAAGTGTTTGATCGAATATTAGTATCAGTGGGAAGAAAGCCTAATGGCCATAAAATAGATGCTACCAAAGCTGGTGTGAGTGTAGATGAACAAGGTTTTATAGCAACAAATAAGCAAATGAAAACTAATGTAGATCACATCTATGCCATTGGCGACATTATTGGCGAACCTATGCTAGCTCACAAAGCCACCCATGAAGGAAAAATAGCTGCTGAAGTTATAGCAGGAAAGAAAGTAGAATTTCAAGCGATGACAATCCCTTCAGTAGCATATACGGATCCTGAAATTGCTTGGGCAGGTGTTACCGAAGAAGATGCAAAAGCTCAAAATTTAGAAATTGAAAAAGCAGTATTTCCTTGGGCTGCGAGTGGTCGTGCAATTTCAACTAATCGAACTGAAGGTATCACAAAATTAATTTTTGATAAAAAAACCAATAGAATAATTGGCGCATCAATTGTAGGCACAAATGCAGGTGAAATTATTGCCGAAACAGTCCTATCAATTGAAATGGGTGCAGATGCCAATGATATAGGATTATCCATTCATCCTCACCCTACTCTATCAGAATCAGTGGCAATGGCATCAGAAATTAAAGAAGGTTCAATAACTGACCTCTATATAAAAAAACGCTGATCTCAAAAATGAAGAAATTTTTAAGATACTTTAAATTATTTTTTTATGCAGCAGCAATTGGTGGATTTATTTCATACATATTTACTTTTATTTAAAAAATAATAATCCTTCAAAAATTAAATCTTCTTCTATCTTTATTCGAGACTTCCAGTCTACTTCAGATTGCTCATAAATTAGATTAGCATCTCCACCAGTTAACAAAATGGGTAAACTTGATGGTAATTTTTTACAAACTAGATTAACCGCACCCTGAATACTAGTCATTATTCCTGTTGTAACCGCATCTTTAGTATTTGAACTTGGGTAATGGCTCTGCCCTATTTCTGTATCAATTAAATTTGTACTATTATTGAGAAGACCTAAACTAATAGCAATACCAGGTAAAATCATACCTCCTTTAAAATGGGCTTTATCTTTTTTATCAAGGTCAATTAAATCAATAGTAATTGCAGTACCCGCATTAATAATTAATAAAGATCTTTGATATAACTTCCATGCCCCCATCGCAGCCATCCAGCGATCTACTCCCAAAGTTTGAGTATCTTCGTAGTCATTTACCAAATAATCATTAGAAACAGTTGAAGCTTCAATAATTGGGCATTTAAATACAGCTAAAATTTCTTTTATTTTATCTAAAACCACAGAATGGTTAACATTTGCTACAATTATTTTTTCAATAGACTTGATAGATGAAAAATCTAAATCCATAAATTCTTCAACGATAATAGAATTAGACGCTATGATATTTTTTTCATCTCGATGTTGCCATTTAATTCGAGTATTACCAATGTCTATTAATAAATACATCACTCTACCTTCCTAATGGTTACCTCTCCAGATGAAAAAGTTTTGATTCCATCATCTTCAGTAATAACCTCTAATGCCCCAGAATTATTTACTCCTTTTGCCCGACCAGAAATATTCTCACCATCTCTTAAGTTAAGAGAAACCGCTTGGTCTTGAAGAGCATCATAACTTTGCCATTCATCTTGAAAATACTCAAAACCATTTGATTCAAATTTTGCAAGTACTTCCGCTAAGTCTTTAATAATAATTCCTAAAAATTCATTAGAATTAATTTTCTCCTCAACACATTGATTTATCCCAATTGCAGGCTGATCAATTTTTGTTATTTGATTCTTCGATAATTCTAAATTGATTCCAATACCAATAATAGCTGCACTTTGTCCATCCATATCCCCTTGTAATTCAATTAAGATACCAGCAAGTTTTTTATAAACTTCATCATCTTTAATTAAAATATCATTTGGCCATTTAAGTAGAGCTTGGTCCATATTTACTTTTTTTAAACTTCGAATTAAAGATACGCCTACAGCTAAACTTAATCCAGATAATGCAGCGGCTCCTTTTGTAAAACGCCATAAAAATGAAAAAGTTAAATTTTCTCCTAATGACGATTGCCACTGTCGTCCTCGTCGGCCTTTTCCATTAGTTTGAATATTGGTTGCTACACAAGAAGCATGGGGATATCCTTTTGGCGCTTCTTGCATTAAAAAATTATTGGTTGAATCTATCACGTCAAATACTTTGATATTAAAGCAGCTTGCCATTTCTCCAATTGATTGTTTAATTTTCTTCTCGTCAATAAATTGAACAGAATGAGATAAGGAATATCCTTTTCCTCTAACTGAAAAAATCTCAATACCTAATTTCTCCGCTTCTGAAATAGCTTGCCATACTGATACTCGAGAAACATTAAAATGTTTGGCTATCATTTCACCTGAGTGAAATTTTCCGTCGGATAAAATAGATAACACTGGAAATAAAAGATTATTCAAAATTATAAATTAAATAAAATAATATTAATCATACGCTAATTTTTTTATGTGATTTATTAAAGTTGGTAAAGACATATGAGCGATAGTTAATGCTCCTAAAATAGGAAAAATTATTGAATAATTATCAGAATTCCAATATTTACCATGTGTAAAATAAATAAAAATTAGTACTGGAAGGGTAAATATCATTATCCATTTAAGATCAATACGCCACATAAATTTTGAATCAATTAAAGAACGTAATCCATGAAGTCCACAAAAGTAAATTGCAAACCAAATAAAGGGATGCACAAGATATGAAAGAAGAATTAATAAGGTGAATTCAGAAAGTAATAATATATTTTTATCTTCATACCAAACGGATATCTCCTTAGAATTAAGAAAATTAGTTACAAAAAACCAATATATCCTCACAATGCTAAGAATTAAAATACAATAAATAATTACTATCAATGTCTCAGATATTTTCGTATTAATTAAATTATAAAAAATAGATAGAACAACATCTTTTTTAAAAAGTATGGGTAAAAAAGTCATTGTAAATCCCCAAGATAATTTAATATTAATGTCAGCTAATTTCAAAAATCTTAAGTCTGCATTGCCAAAATGAAAAACCGCCATAATAAGTAATAAAGTTAAACCAATCACCGGAAAACTTATCCATAACATCCACCCTGACAAAACAAACAATAAATAAAAAATAAATAATGTGAATCTCTGAATATTTTTGTTAATTCCATACCATATTAATTTTCCATCTAAAGCGCCATGACTAACCCCTATTGAGCTAACTAAAAAGAGTGCAGTCCAAATTAAATAATCTGGATTAACAAGATCAGCTGGTATTAATGTGTTTAAAAATATAAAACCTAACAGCGATAAAATAAATAACTGTTGATGAATAATTATTTTATTTAACATATTTTTTAAATAAGCCATGAATCATAAGCTTTTTTGGCATACCTAAGATTATAAAAAAAATATCTTTTAAAGATGGGTTATCTGACATAAATCTAATAATAGATCTTACATCAACATTTCCAAACAACTTCATAAATAACATTGGGACTTTATTAGGCCAAAAATAACATACTGTAAGAAAAATACTATCAAACCAATTTAATAGCCTATTAGGTTCAAATTGAAACTGTTTGAGATTGTTTTTTTTAATTTGTTTTTTTTCAATAGAATTAACCCATTGTGCTACTCTCATCATTGAATACCCGGTTGACGGTCTTGCCATTCCTGCTGATAAACCAATCGGTAAATTATTATTTGATGCGTATTGTCTTGATAAAATCATTGGAATGACTCCCTTTTCCTGTTTCATAGATTTAAATTTTTTGTACTTGAAAAGAGATTCATTTTGTAACTTTTTAATCTTAATAAAAGATGGATTTTTTGAAAATAATGTGGTTTCAACTAATCCTTGATTTTTAGAAAAAGGAAGTGTGTAAACAAATTCAACAGCTTTTTTATTTTTATTAAATTCCATTAACTTAATTACTTCAGGATTAAATTTTTCAGTTTTGGATAATATCTCATTACCAATAAATACTTGCTTAAGACTTGGTGGAGATTCATATTGTTTATTCGTGATCATATTTCGACTATCAATTAAATATTTAGTATGAATTACTGACTTACTAGTATTTATCTCAATCAAATCTTTGTGATTCTTAATTTTTTTGACATCCAAACCTTGTTTAAAATCAATTTTATTTTTACATTGTTTTAAGAGATTTTTAAGCGTCTCTGGACCATCAAAACATTCATATGAATAGGGTGTTATATCTTTACAAATATTTTCATTTCCATATGCTATTTCAATTTTATTCCACACATGCCTAGGTTTTAAATTATAGGTTTTTTGAATATTTATTAAACCAGGACCCTGCCAGATACAAAAGGTCTGATTTATATTTTTATTATTATTTTTTTCTATTAATAAAATAGATTGGCTCTTATTTTTCAGAACATATCTTGATAAAAACATTAAGCTGGCTAGTCCAGCTCCTATGACGACAATATCATAGTTTTTTTTCAATTTTTGTTTGCTCCTGGTAAATCCTTAATGGCATTATGTAGTTTTATATTATGCGTCTTTAATTTATTGGAAGATTTTCCTTTAGAGAATATTTTAAAAAAAGTTATTTTTAGTTTTTCATAATTATTTACAAATACCCTATCTTCTATGTATGAAATATTATTATTAATAATCTTTTTACCAATGGCTTGATAAATATTAGCTGCAACCCTTATAGCTAATGATGTTTTACCAGGCAAAAAAGGAATTGCATATTCTGCACTAGCATAATAATCATCTGCTAAATCAAGCAATTTTTTTTGACAAGTTTCAATTTTTTTTAAAACATCTTTACTTGGTATTTTAACCCCCTTAGGCTTTATTTTTCCAACCATACTCTCAGGTAAATAAACCCTTTCCATATTTGCATCCTCTTTGATATCTCGACAAATATTTGTTAATTGCATTGCGATACCTAAATCAATTGCATAATGACGCAATTTAATGTCTTTCACTTCTAAAGCATCGCAAACCATTAAGCCAACGATACCCGCCACCCTGTAACAATAGATAATAAGCTCATCAATTGTTTTTGGTTGTGTATGTGACAAATCACTTTGCTGACCTAGGATAAATTGAGTAATAATTTCTTTTGATGGTCTAAATCTTTTTTCTAAGTTAGTAAATTCTTCTAAATTTTTATTAAAATTGTTAGTTGATTTTTTCTTATTGGTGTCAACTATATCATCAACCTTTCTACAAAAGGCATATATTGAAAACAATCTTGATCTCACTGTTTTCTCTAGAAAAAAAGAAGCCCAATAAAAAGTCTTACCATGCTGTTGAATAATTTGAGCTTGATTCTTCATGAGTGAATTATGTTATCAACTACTTTTGCTGAATTTAATACGCCAGGTATACCAGCACCAGGATGAGTACCTGCTCCAACATAATATAAATTTTTATATTTATCATCTTGATTATGAGTTCTAAACCATGCAGATTGAGTCAGTATTGGGGCGATGGAAAAGCCACTTCCATAGGGTGTTCTATAATCATTTTTAAAATCTATTGGGGTCATGCTAAATTTTGAAACAGCATTTGTTAAAATACCTGGCATTATCGTTCTATCTAATGAAGCTAAAATCTTTTCAGAAAAATTCTCTTTAATTTCATTCCAATTATAGTTTCCTTTTAAATTTGGCACTGGTACTAAAGCGTAGTATGAGTCATGACCTTGAGGTGCAAAAGAAGGATCGGTAGCGGTAGGTCTATGAAGATAAATTGAAAAATCATCAGCTAAAAAGTTTCTGTCAAAAATATCTTCTAATAATTCTTTATATCTAGGGCCCATCCAAATAGTATGATGTGCAACATTTTTATATTGTTTTGTTGATCCAAAAAATAATACAAATAACCCCATTGAGTGTTTAGCATATTTTTTAAGTAGCTGGTTATGCCATGATATTTTACTTTTTTTAAGAAATTCACTATTAACTTGAACTGGATCTGCATTGCTTACAACAATATCAGGATTTATTTCTTTCCCATTTGTAAATTTAATACTTTGCACTGAATTTTTATTGGTAATAAATTCATCCACATCGTGCTTGTAATAAATATTGACACCATGTCTTTCCATTAATTTTCTTAATTCGTTAATCAAATGATTAGTTCCTCCCATTGCAAAAGATATTCCCCACTTTTGCTCTAATGCATGAATGAGTGCATAAATTGATGATGTTGTAAAAGGATTACCCCCAACTAACAGTGGCTGAATTGAAAAAGCTTGCCTTAAATTTGGATGTTCTAAATATTTTGATACAAAACTATATACAGATTTATATCCCCCTAATCGGATAATATCTGGCCCATAACGCAACATTTTAAAAATTTTATTAAATGGTTCACTTGCAAGTTTTTCATAGCCTAACTCAAAAATTATTTCAGCACGTTTAAGCATTTTCAAATAACCATCAACATCTTTTGGTGAGATTTGATTGATACGTTCAAGCATTTTCTTTTTATCAGGACCATAATCAAATTCCGTTCCATCATTAAAATAAAATCTATACCAAGGATCAAGTGATTGAAAGGTTACATAATTATCTATATTCTCGTTAAAAAGACTGAATAGCTCTTCAAATAAATAAGGAGCGGTTATAACAGTTGGTCCTGCATCATGAAGATAACCATCTTTAATAAATTTTTGTGCACGACCTCCAAGGTCATCTAGCCTTTCGTATAAAGAAACTTCGTAGCCTCTTGATCTAAAGCGAATTGCTGATGCGATTCCACCTAAGCCACCTCCAATAACAGCTACATTCTTCACTAATTATTTTCCATAAGATTTTTTGTTCTTGTATTAATTTCATTTTTAATTGATATTAAAATGGGCTGAACCACCTTAGGGACTCGATGGAACTGATCTTCTGCATTTTTAATAAGCTCTTTGATATGTTCTTCTTGGTCTTGAAAAGATTCTTTATTGATAAAATCAATTAATATTTTTGGATTATTTCTTATTTTTACTTGAATTTCTTGATCTAACTTTTCTAAGATTCTAATTAGCATTCCATTTGGATGTTTTTTATAAATATCAGTAAAAATATCTTGATTTATCCCTACTAAATTTTCAACATCATTTAAATATTGATATGACAAACCTAAATAATCTGATGCTTTTTGAAGGCCATCACATTCATCATTTGAACGCTCACTACATTTAAACATACCCATCATTGGTAACGCTATAAATGGAGCAGTTTTATCAGTTGCCATTTTTGCATATTGTGTCCATGAGATTTTAAATGGATCAAAGCTTACATCTTTGGACTGACCAAAAATTATATCTTTAACTGAACAAGATAATAATTTCAATAAAATTGTTTGATGCCAACCTTGTTCAATTTCGGTAATTTTGCTAAAAGATTCTGCAATCAAATAATCTCCTGTACAAATTGCTGCAGAAATACCATATTCCTGCCAAACAGAACTTTGACCTCTACGAAGGGAGTCTTCATCACATATATCATCATGCAGTAACGAAGCACTATGAATTAATTCACAAACAACTGCCCAATTAATATAAGTTTGACTGGATAAACCTAATAATCCCCCAGTAGCAAGAGCCAATCTTGATCTTAGCCACTTACCTTGTGATTCACCATGATGTGAAAGCCATGCTGATAAATACTTATCATCCACATCAAAACTTTTTGCAAATTCATTCTTTACATTTTCAAGAAATTTATCTGCTTCTGGAGGTATAAAAGATTCATCCCAATAATTTTTTGTCATAACATTATTTAACCATAAAAAAACGTGCCGAATAGACACGTTTTTTTCTTAGTAATTTAAAACTTATCAAGCGCCTGCATCAGATTTACGTTGAGCAATCATATAAATCATTACACCAAATATACCAATTGATACTATATCCGCCAAAGTATAACCAACCTGTATATTCACATAAGAAGCATCGGGATTAATCATTGGAAATAAATATATTATTGGATAAAAAGCCCAAGAACCAATTAATAACCATCTTGCCTTACTCACTAAACCTTGAACATTTTTTGGTTGTTTTAAAATTGTATCTTCCAATCTTTTAGTTAAATTATAAAGAATATATATAAAAGGAATCATAGCTAATAACCAATACATCAATCGATCACCTAATTGACCTGCATCAAGCAAACCTTCCCCTGGGTATCCTAAAATAACCATAATTATTGCAGCAAAAACAAGTTTCATACCTCGAGAAAATGTCTCCTCTTTACTTAATCGCATTACAAGAACTAATTCAAGAAGTAATAAAGGCACAGTTAATAACCAACCAACATAACGGTAAGCAACATTAAATTGGCTACCTGATGTTTCAACCTGTCCATATATCAAACTATAAGCATCATTAAAACTTTCAAACATTCTTAAGTAGTGATAAAAAGCAATTAAACATACCAACCCTGATAACGTAAGAGCAGTTTTATATGCTGGAGCAACTTGAGATCGTTGAACAAAAAAGAAAACTGAACTTGCACCAAAAGTTGCTATAGCAAAAGATAGTGAGTTATAAACTAAGGTGAAATCTATTACTTCCATCCTATCTCCCAATTTGAAGCTTTGAAAAAAAAACGCGTCATTTCTGACGCGTTTTCCTAATTACCTATCAAGTACCAAAGTCTTTATTAAGCTTTTGAACCTGATGTTGCTGCAGCCCATATAACTACACCAAACGCTATTTTGTTAACAAAATCTGCTAAGTTATAGACTAAGTTTAGAGTGTTTACATCTGCACTTCCATTGTATCCAAGGAAGTATCCAATTGGATATATAGCCCAACCAACTGTAACAATAAGTCTTAAAGCATTGAATGCTTTTTTACTTGCTGCTGTACCTTTGCTTGCACTAATTTGACTTGCTTCGCCTGCAAATACTTCATAAATGATGTATAACCAAGCTATCATTCCTACAGTGAACCCAGACCAGACGCCCACGGATCCTACTTCGCCAAGATAACCAGCTACTAACATTATTACTGAAGCTGCTAATAATCGCCAAAATACTGAAACTGCGACTACTGCAATTGCAGCAAGAATTAGATAAAATTCAACAATCTGTAGAGGGACTGTTAACAACCAATCTACATATCTAAATACAGTCGGGGATGATCCTGTATCAACCCATACCCCTCTCATATAAAAATAGTGAATCGCTGCGATACCAGTAACCATTGCAGCAACTGTAAGTGATGTTTTCCATTTACCTACAGCTCTATCTCTTTCTACCCAGAAAAAAAACGTTGCAGCCACCATTGCCGCCGATAACAGCCAGAAGCTGACACCGACAAAATCTTGTGGATTTAACATAAAATTGCCTCCCGTTAATAAAATAATAGTTAAAAAAATAACAAAAATTTATTTTGATTTTTTTAAATAAAATAATTTATAGAAGGAAATCAAATTAAATTTTGATAGGTAACAATTTATCATATAAATTGCTTTGTGTACTAGTATTATTAGGTTAATTTTTAAAAAAAGTCAGATAAATTTTTAAAGGGGAACAGGAAATTAAGTGTAAAATATTCCTAAATTATGACAAATCAAACTGAATCAAACGAGAGCACTCCAAATTTTATTCGTACTATTATTGAAAAAAATATTAGTCAAAAACTTTTTGCAAATAAAAAATGGGCTGGGGTGCCGGGAAATAAAACTCACCATGATAATGGTATTCAAGATCCAGCTAAAATACGCACTCGCTTTCCACCTGAGCCAAATGGGTATTTACATATAGGACATGCAAAAAGTATTTTCTTAAATTTTGGTTTAGCTAAAGATTACAGTGGAGCCTGTCATTTACGATTTGACGATACAAACCCTGAAAAAGAAAATAAAGAATTTGTTGAAAGCATTATTTCAGATGTTAAATGGTTGGGGTTCGATTGGAAATTTAAAAATGAATTAAATCTATATTATGCAAGTGATTATTTCGAACTTATGTATGAGGCTGCACAAGCATTAATAAAATCAAATTATGCTTATATTGACCAACAATCCATAGAGGAAATAAAAGAAAATCGAGGTACTCTAACTTCACCAGGTAAAAATTCACCTTTTAGGGAGAGGCCCCAAGAAGAAAACCTAAAGTTGTTTGAAGAAATGAAAGAGGGAAAATATTCAGATGGATCCATGGTTTTAAGGGCTAAAATTGATATGGCATCTCCTAATATAAACCTTCGTGACCCTTCAATATATAGAATTAAAAAAGAATCTCACCATAGAACGGGTGAAACATGGTGTATATACCCAATGTATACGTTTGCACATCCGATTGAAGATGCACTCGAAGGTATTACTCATTCAATTTGCACTTTGGAATTTGAAGATCAACGTCCATTTTATGATTGGATCCTTGAAAAATTATTTGAAAGTGGGATATTAAATCAACCACTTCCTAAGCAATATGAATTTGCAAGACTTAATTTAACTTATGTTGTTTTATCAAAAAGAAAATTAATTGAGTTGGTTGAGAATAATCACGTCACTGGTTGGGATGACCCAAGAATACCAACACTAAAAGGGGCAAGAAGAAGAGGATACACTCCAGAAGGTTTTAAGTTATTTACTGAAAGAATAGGTGTGGCGAAAGCAGATTCATGGATTGATTATTCAATTTTGGAGGATTGTATGCGTGAAGTTTTAAATTCTTCAGCTCCCAGAAGAGTTGCTGTTCTTGACCCTCTTAAACTTATTATAAATAACTTACCAGATGATTTTGAGGAAGATTGTTTTGCTCCAAATCATCCGCAAAACTCAAAACTAGGAAACCGTACAATTAAATTAACTAAAGAGTTATGGATTGAAAAAGCAGATTTTATGGAAGAACCAGAAAAAAAATTCTTTAGATTATTTCCTGGAAATCAAGTTCGTTTAAGATATGGATACGTGGTTACTTGTATTGGTTGTGAAAAAGACAAAAATGGAAATATAATAAAAGTATTATGTGATTATATTCCTGATACCAAATCAGGTACTCCAGGCGCTGACTCTATTAAGGTAAAAGGGAATATTCATTGGTTATCTACTAAATATGCTTTAAATGCTGAAGTATTCTTATATGACAGACTTTTTATAAGTGAGCAACCTGGTTCAAAATCAAATAATTATCTAGATGACATAAATCCTAATTCAATCAAAGTAAGTAAAATAAAATTAGAAGAAAATTTAATTGATATTAACCCTGGCGATCAATATCAATTTGAAAGACATGGTTATTTTATTTGTGATCAAGAGAGTAAAAAATCTCATATTAAAATAAACCGAACTGTTACTTTAAGAGATACTTGGAAATAAAATTAAATAGCATAAAAAAAACCCTATCAGTTGATAGGGTTTTTTAATTTAGTAGCTTGGCAGTGTCCTACGTTCGCGTGGAAAAAACCACACTATCATCGGCGCAGAATCGTTTCACTATCCTGTTCGGAATGGAAAGGAGTGGGTCCAACTCGCTATGTCCGCCAAGCAAACTGTTTAAATTACTATTTAACTAGTAATTCTAATTTGTAAATATAAAAGAAGTAAACATTTTTTGTGTATTGATTGCGTTTTACTTTAGTGTCAACTATATCCTTAAGTTTTAAGGTTATAGGATCAAGCCTCACGAGCAATTAGTATCAGTTAGCTTCATGCATTACTGCACTTCCACATCTGACCTATCAACGTCCTGGTCTTGAACGACTCTTTAGTGCACTTAAAGTGCAAGGGAAGTCTCATCTTAGGGCAAGTTTCACGCTTAGATGCTTTCAGCGTTTATCTCTTCCAGATTTAGCTACTCGGCTATGCCACTGGCGTGACAACCGATCCACCAGAGATCTGTCCATTCCGGTCCTCTCGTACTAGGAACAGCCCCCTTCAAACTTCCAACGCCCACGGCAGATAGGGACCAAACTGTCTCACGACGTTTTAAACCCAGCTCACGTACCACTTTAAATGGCGAACAGCCATACCCTTGGGACCGACTACAGCCCCAGGATGTGATGAGCCGACATCGAGGTGCCAAACTCCCCCGTCGATATGAACTCTTGGGAGGAATCAGCCTGTTATCCCCAGCGTACCTTTTATCCGTTGAGCGATGGCCCTTCCATACAGAACCACCGGATCACTATGACCTACTTTCGTACCTGCTCGACCTGTCCGTCTCGCAGTCAAGCAACCTTATGCCATTGCACTAAAAGCACGATTTCCGACCGTACCTAGGTTACCTTCGCACTCCTCCGTTACTCTTTGGGAGGAGACCGCCCCAGTCAAACTACCCACCATACAGGGTCCCTGATCCCGATAAGGGATCTAGGTTAGAACTCCAACAACATCAGGGTGGTATTTCAAGGATGACTCCACAAAATCTAGCGATTCTGCTTCAAAGTCTCCCACCTATCCTACACAAATGATGTCAAAGTTCAGTGTAAAGCTATAGTAAAGGTGCATGGGGTCTTTCCGTCTAACCGCGGGTAGATTGCATCTTCACAACCATTTCAACTTCGCTGAGTCTCTAGAGGAGACAGTGTGGCCATCGTTACGCCATTCGTGCGGGTCGGAACTTACCCGACAAGGAATTTCGCTACCTTAGGACCGTTATAGTTACGGCCGCCGTTTACCTGGGCTTCAATCAAGAGCTTGCACCCCATCATTTAACCTTCAGGCACCGGGCAGGCGTCACACCGTATACGTCCACTTTCGTGTTTGCACAGTGCTATGTTTTTATTAAACAGTCGCAGCCACCTTTTCACTGCAACCCCATCGGCCTTCGCAAGTAAATTGCTACAACCTACTGGGGCGTACCTTATCCCGAAGTTACGGTACTAGTTTGCCGAGTTCCTTCTCCAGAGTTCTCTCAAGCGCCTTAGAATTCTCATCCTGCCCACCTGTGTCGGTTTGCGGTACGGTCTTAATTTAACTGAAGCTTAGTGGCTTTTCTTGGAAGCATGGTATCAATCACTTCATGAACAAAAGTTCACTCGTTAACACGTCTCGATATTAATTCCCCGGATTTACCTAAGGAATCTATCTACACGCTTGAACCAGGATATCCAACACCTGGCTGATCTAACCTTCTCCGTCCCCACATCGCATTAAATTAAGGTACAGGAATTTTAACCTGTTTCCCATTAGCTACGCATTTCTGCCTCACCTTAGGGGCCGACTCACCCTGCGCCGATGAACGTTGCGCAGGAAACCTTGGGCTTTCGGCGAGGGTGCCTTTCACACCCTTTATCGCTACTCATGTCAGCATTCTCACTTCTGATACCTCCAGTATTCCTTACAGAACACCTTCACAGGCCTACAGAACGCTCTCCTACCATGCATATAAATATGCATCCGCAGCTTCGGTTATATGCTTAGCCCCGTTACATCTTCCGCGCGAGACGACTCGACCAGTGAGCTATTACGCTTTCTTTAAAGGGTGGCTGCTTCTAAGCCAACCTCCTGGCTGTCTGTGCCTTCTCACTTCGTTTACCACTTAGCATATCATTTGGGACCTTAGCTGGCGGTCTGGGTTGTTTCCCTCTTGACAACGGACGTTAGCACCCGCTGTCTGTCTCCCGTAATTGTACTTCTCGGTATTCGGAGTTTGCAATGGTTTGGTAAGTTCTTATGAACCCCCTAGCCATAACAGTGCTCTACCCCCGAGAGTAAGATACGAGGTACTACCTAAATAGTTTTCGGAGAGAACCAGCTATCTCCAAGTTTGTTTAGCCTTTCACCCCTATCCACAGCTCATCCCCAAATTTTTCAACATTTGTGGGTTCGGACCTCCAGTACATGTTACTGCACCTTCATCCTGGCCATGGATAGATCACTTGGTTTCGGGTCTACACCTAGTAACTAAATCGCCCTATTCGGACTCGCTTTCGCTACGCCTCCCCTATCGGTTAAGCTTGCTACTAAATGTAAGTCGCTGACCCATTATACAAAAGGTACGCAGTCACCCCTAAGGGCTCCTACTTTTTGTATGCATACGGTTTCAGGATCTATTTCACTCCCCTCCCGGGGTTCTTTTAACCTTTCCCTCACGGTACTAGTTCACTATCGGTCGATTACGAGTATTTAGCCTTGGAGGATGGTCCCCCCATATTCAGACAAGATTTCACGTGTCCCGTCTTACTTATCGTTACCCTAATTCCACACACGAGTTTTCATATACGGGGCTATCACCCACTGTGGCTGGACTTTCCATTCCATTCTACTAACGCATGTGCTAAAAGTAACAGGCTGGTCCGGTTTCGCTCGCCACTACTTCCGGAATCTCGGTTGATTTCTTTTCCTCGAGTTACTTAGATGTTTCAGTTCACTCGGTTCGCTTCTCATCTCCTATGAATTCAGAGATGGATACCTTTGCAGGTGGGTTTCCCCATTCGGACACTTCCGGATCAAAGCTTGTTTGCCAGCTCCCCGAAAAATTTCGCAGACTACCACGTCCTTCATCGCCTGTAATCGCCAAGGCATTCACCATATGCACTTATTAACTTGATCCTATAACTTTAAAACCTAAGCCCTTTTAAACTTAAATTATTTCGCATGAGACGATCGTTATAGTTTCTTCTAAAGCATTACTTAAAACAACTTTAAATACTAAAACTTCTTAGTGTTGTTGATTTAGTTTTGATTTTACAATCATTACCCATTGAAATCATAATCTCATCACAATCTTATGATTTCAGTTTACTTCTTCCATATTGTTAAAGAACATACTAGCTAAAAGCTAGCCTCAAAGATTGATATCAACCCTTGAGGCTTCCTTCTATTTCAAAGATATTGGTGGAGGATAACGGGATCGAACCGATGACCCCCTGCTTGCAAAGCAGGTGCTCTCCCAGCTGAGCTAATCCCCCTTAATTAAACAATAGTTTTATATGAATTTAATCTGGTGGGTCTGGATGGACTCGAACCATCGACCCCCGCCTTATCAAGACGGTGCTCTAACCAGCTGAGCTACAGACCCTTAACGGGCTGATTATTATCTTTGTGCTAATTTAATAACTGATAAGTGTGAATGCTTAGAGACTGGTTTTCTCTAGAAAGGAGGTGATCCAGCCGCACCTTCCGATACGGCTACCTTGTTACGACTTCACCCCAGTTGTGAATCCTACCGTGGTAATTGCCCTCCTTGCGGTTAGACTAACTACTTCTGGTAAAACCCACTCCCATGGTGTGACGGGCGGTGTGTACAAGGCCCGGGAACGTATTCACCGCGACATGCTGATCCGCGATTACTAGCGATTCCGACTTCATGCTGTCGAGTTGCAGACAACAATCCGGACTACGATCGGCTTTCTGAGATTAGCTCCCCCTTGCGGGTTGGCAACCCTCTGTACCGACCATTGTATTACGTGTGAAGCCCTGGCCATAAGGGCCATGAGGACTTGACGTCATCCCCACCTTCCTCCGGTTTGTCACCGGCAGTCCCATTAAAGTGCCCAACTAAATGATGGCAATTAATGGCAGGGGTTGCGCTCGTTGCGGGACTTAACCCAACATCTCACGACACGAGCTGACGACAGCCATGCAGCACCTGTGTTACCGTTCTCTTTCGAGCACTTAAGCATCTCTGCAAAATTCGGTACATGTCAAGGCCAGGTAAGGTTTTTCGCGTTGCATCGAATTAATCCACATAATCCACCGCTTGTGCGGGCCCCCGTCAATTCCTTTGAGTTTTAATCTTGCGACCGTACTCCCCAGGCGGTCTACTTCACGCGTTAGCTGCGTTACTCATGGATTTTACTCCACCAACAACTAGTAGACATCGTTTAGGGCGTGGACTACCAGGGTATCTAATCCTGTTTGCTCCCCACGCTTTCGTTCATGAGCGTCAGTGTTATCCCAGGGGGCTGCCTTCGCCATTGGTATTCCTCCACATATCTACGCATTTCACTGCTACACATGGAATTCTACCCCCCTCTGACACACTCTAGTCTTACAGTTTCAAACGCAGTTCCCAAGTTGAGCTCGGGGATTTCACATCTGACTTATAAAACCGCCTGCGAACGCTTTACGCCCAGTAATTCCGATTAACGCTCGCACCCTATGTATTACCGCGGCTGCTGGCACATAGTTAGCCGGTGCTTCTTATCAAGATACCGTCATGCTTACTATTTATTGGATAGCAAGTTTTCTTCTCTTGCGAAAGAGCTTTACAACCCGAAGGCCTTCTTCACTCACGCGGAATGGCTGGATCAGGGTTGCCCCCATTGTCCAAAATTCCCCACTGCTGCCTCCCGTAGGAGTCTGGACCGTGTCTCAGTTCCAGTGTGGCTGATCGTCCTCTCAGACCAGCTACTGATCGTTGCCTTGGTAGGCTTTTACCCTACCAACAAGCTAATCAGATATCGGCCGCTCTAATAACGCAAGGTCCGAAGATCCCCTGCTTTCACCCGTAGGTCGTATGCGGTATTAGCTAATCTTTCGATTAGTTGTTCCCCATTACTAGGCACGTTCCGATATATTACTCACCCGTTCGCCACTCGCCATCAGAGAGCAAGCTCTCTATGCTGCCGTTCGACTTGCATGTGTAAAGCATTCCGCCAGCGTTCAATCTGAGCCAGGATCAAACTCTTCAGTTTAATCTTAACTATTTACTATTACTTTTTAATAAATTAAAAAGTAATTTGTATCGCTTATGCTTTTTACTCAAATTTATTTCCAAGGTTAACTAACTATTGCTAGCTAGTGTGGTCTTGTCACAAATTTAAAGTGTAAGCACTTTTTTTGAGAATTAAATTTCTAAAAAGAAATTTAACTTTACCTCATCAATAAGCACCCACACTTATCAGTTATCATATTGTTAATGATCAATTTCGATTTTGGTTGCGGGGACAGGATTTGAACCTGTGACCTTCGGGTTATGAGCCCGACGAGCTGCCAAACTGCTCCACCCCGCGATCGATACAACTAATATATTGGAATATTTTGTTGAACTCAGCGTTCATGACGCCGAGAGACGCGATTATAGCAGTGATATTTCGGCTGTGTCAAACACTATCTGGCTATTTATTTAACTTTTTTAGGTTTATTTTTATTAAAAAAGTTATTTTACTAAAAAACGATTTATCTTCTTAACAAAATTAACTGGATCATCCAATTGACCGCCTTCTGACAACATTGCTTGATCAAATATAACTGATGTATATTCATCAAAATCGCTTGTTCCTTCAAAAGTTTTTAATTTTTTGATTAATTTATGTTCTGTATTAATCTCAAGAATAGGTTTATTCTCTGGGGTATTTTGACCTGCAGCCTTCAAAATTCTCTCAAGATTTCCTGAAATATCATGCTCACCTACAACCAGACATGCGGGCGAATCAGTTAATCTATGAGTTACTTTTACATCTTTGACCTTATCTCCTAAAGATATTTTTATTTTTTCAATTAATGTTTTAGCATTTTCTTCAATTTTTTTATTTTTTCCTTTTTCACTTTCATTTTCCAGCTTGCCAAGATCAAGATCTCCTTTAGCTATAGACTGAAATTTTTTATTTTTATATTCAGTTAAATTAGAAATCAACCATTCGTCAACTCGATCACCTAAAAGTAACACTTCGATATTTTTTTTCTTAAATATTTCTAAATGAGGGCTATTTTTTGCAGCCATAAAAGAATCTGCAGTAATGTAATAAATTACTCCTTGTTCCGGTTTCATGCGACCAATATAATCATCGAAAGATGCACTTTGAGAATCTGTATCGTCACTTGTTGTTGAAAATCTTAATAAGCCTGCTATTTTTTCTCGATTAGAAAAATCTTCAGCTGGCCCTTCTTTTAAAACTTGACCAAACTCATCCCAGAATTTTTTGTAGTCATCAGGTTTTTTCTTTGCCATATCTTCTAAAGAAGATAGAATTTTTTTAACTGTACCCGAACGAATCGCTTCTACGGTTTTACTATCCTGCAAAATTTCTCTAGAAACATTTAATGGCAGATCGCTACTATCAATAACACCTTTTATAAAACGTAAATATTGTGGCATTAGTTTTTCTGTTGCTTCCATAATAAAAATTCTTTTAACATATAATTTAACGCCTTGATTTCTTTCTCTGTCATACAAATCAAATGGTGCTTTAGTAGGAATATAAAGTAATGATATATATTCTTGGTTTCCCTCCACTCGATTATGAAAATAAGTTAATGGAGGTTCAGTATCATAAGAAAGGCTTTTATAAAACTCAATGTAATCTTTTGACTTTATATCTTTTTTATTACGAACCCAAATTGCTGATGCATCATTAACTGTTTCGTCATCATCAGTCTTTATTGTTTTTCCATCTTTAAAATCTGATTTTTTCATAATGATGGGCAAAGTTATATGATCAGAATATTTTTTTATAATTTCCTTTAACCGCCAATCATCTAAAAACTCATCTTCATCTTTTTTTAAAGTCAATATAATGTCTGTACCTCGGGTTTTTTTATTGATTGACTCAATTGTAAATTCTCCATCACCCTTTGAAATCCATCTAAAAGCATCTTTTTCACCAGCTTTTCTCGTTTCTAAAATAACCTCCTCGGCAATGATAAAAGATGAATAAAAACCAACACCAAATTGCCCTATTAAATTTGCATCCTTAGCCTGGTCTCCTGACAGCTTACTTAAAAATTCTTTGGTTCCAGATCTCGCTATAGTGCCAATATTGTTAATAATATCTTCACGATTCATTCCAATACCATTGTCACTAATTGTAATAGTTCTATTTTTTTTGTCGTAGTCAATTCTAATTTTTAACTCTGAATCATCTTCATATAATTTACTATTATCTAAAGCTTGAAATCTTAATTTGTCTGCAGCATCGCTTGCATTTGAAACTAATTCACGTATCGCTATTTCTTTATTGCTATAAAGCGAATGCACCATTAATTGTAAAAGTTGTTTAGCTTCAGCTTGAAAATTTAGCGTCTCTTTTTGTTTTGACATATTTAAATTATCCTAAAATATTAATTGTGTAACATATATTTATAGTGGGGATTAAAAAAAAATTTTCAATAGAAATTTTAAAGCTTTGACAAAATGTATGATGATGTTAAGAAAGCAAAGCTAGCAGTTACATTTGCACTAGAACCATATCCAGCACAATTAAGTCCCGTAATTGGTTCATTTGATTCAATTTTTTTTGGCTTTATAACATCTTGAGAAGAAAAAACTGTTGGTATTTTCAAATCTTTTTTATTTTTTTTATTGAAGTATTTTCTAATCTTTAAAAGTAAAGGATCTCCGAAGGCTTTACCAAGAACATCAACTTTAATTAAATCAGGATTAATTTTACCACCTGCGGCACCATTTATAATTAAAGGGATTTTATTATTTAAACAATACTCAGCTAAAAGAATCTTAATATTTGTTTGGTCTATTGCATCAACAACAAAGTCATATTTATTTGATATTAAACTTGATATGTTATTTTCATCTAAAAAAATATCATGACAATCAACCTTGCAGTTTAGATTAATATCCAATATTCTTGATTTCATTGCTTCTACTTTTGATTCCCCTAAGGTGCTATCAAGAGCATGAATCTGTCGATTAATATTTGATTCAGCAATATGATCCATATCTATCAGAGTAATATGGCCTATTCCATGTCTTGCAAGTGACTCTCCTACCCAAGAACCAACTCCACCAATACCTATAATACAGATATGAGAAGATTGAAAATTTTTAAACTTTTTTTTACCATATAAACGAATTATTCCGCTAAATCTTCTACCAACATCTATAGAATTAATTTTCATTATTGCTCAAGAATTACAAATGCTACCGCAATATTTTTCTCATCTGAAATTGATAAATGACAATGTTTAATATCGTGACTTTTAACCAATAAAGTAAGTTCGGGTAAGGTCTTAATTTTTGGTTTACCCATCGCGTCATGAATAACCTCAATAGATTTAAAATTAACCGGTGATCTCATTCCAGTCCCTAAAGCTTTTGCAAATGCCTCTTTTGCTGCAAATCGTCTCGCTAAAAAATTTTCTTTTACTTTAGTTTTTTTATAAGTTAGCAACTCTTGTGAAGTTAATATCTTTTTTGCTAAAGCTTCTCCATGCTTAAAAAAAGATTTTTTAATCCTTTTAACCTCCACTACATCTGTACCAATCCCATAAATCATTTAGGAGTGTTCTCCATAATTATTTTTTTCATATCTTTAATAGCTCTTTTCCATCCTACAAATAATGCTTCAGCAACTATTGAATGACCAATATTTAATTCTTCAATATTTTTAATTTTAACGATTTCCTTTACATTATTATAATGAAGTCCATGCCCAGCGTTTATTATTAAACCTGCTTCATGAGAAAAATTTACAGCATTTTCTATATTAGTTAACTCTTCAAGTCTAGGCTTTTTATCCTGAAGGTTGGCATAATGGCCAGTATGAATTTCTATAACAGGCACATTCATCATAATTACTTTTTCAATATGTTTTATATTAGGTGCAATAAATAGTGATACTCTAATTCCACCCGCAGCCAATCGATCGCATGCATCCTTAATTGAATTATAATTCTTTACAATATCTAAACCTCCTTCGGTCGTTCTTTCCTCTCTTCTTTCTGGGACTAAACAAACATCCTGAGGTTTAACATCTAGTGCAATTTTAATCATTTCATCTGTAGGAGCTAATTCAAGATTCATTTTTGTAGTTAATAGAGGCTTCAATTCATATAAGTCTTGATCTTGCATATGTCTTCTATCCTCTCTCAAATGCAAGGTAATACTGTCTGCACCAGCTTTTTCTGCATCTAAGGCAGCCTTTACGACGCTTGGGTAATGAGTTCCTCTTGCTTGTCTAATTGTTGCAATGTGATCAATATTCACTCCAAGAAGCATTTTATTAATTACCCTGAATATTTGTAAAAAGTTTTTTTGAATTTAATGGTTTATCCCCTAAATAATGATTTATTAAATAACGCATTAATTGTTTACTTTGTAATTGAGTTTTATCTGCTTCATATTCATCATTTGCCATATCCAAAAGAGTTTTGCCACAAATTTGAATTCCATTCTTAGTTTTTGATGCCTCTGAAGGGCCATAATCTGCCTCATACATATAAAATCTATCAGCTATAATTGATTCACCGTTCTCATCTTCTTTTAAAGGAACTTCATAACCTAATTCTTGAAGCAAATTCAATTCGAACCTTCTTAAAGCAATATCAAGATTAATATCTTTTTCAAGTATTTTCATTGTATGGTGATAAAATTCAAAAAGTTTTTGATGAGTATCTTCTCTGGGCAATAATCTTATAATTAGTTCGTTAATATAAAAACCACATAATAACGCACCACCCTCAACATTTAAAAATTTATCACACCATTCAATATTATGAAGAGTTTTTATTTCATTTTTTCCAGACCATGTTGCTTCAAGTAATTGAAATGATTGAAGCATTCCCCTCAAAGACGACCTAGGCCGTCTTGCACCTTTAGCAATAACAGATATCCTGCCATAATTTTTAGAGAATAATTCTGCAATAAGACTTGTCTCTTTAAACGGATAAGTATGAAGAACATAAATGGATTCATTTTCTTTTTTTGTATTGGCAGAAATCATTTTATAACCCTAAAGACTTTAATGCTCTTAAATCATCTGACCAGCCTTTCTGGACCTTTACCCAAGTTTCGAGCCATACTTTTCCATCAAATAATTTTTCCATATCAACTCTTGCGCTTGCAGAAATCTCTTTTAACCTTATCCCTTTATTACCAATAATGATTGGTTTATGGGCATCTCTTTCAACTATAATTGCAGCAAAAATTCTACGAACGTCCCCGTCATGCTCAAACTTTTCTATTTCAACTGCAACCGAATAGGGAATTTCTTGCCCTGTTAATCTAAAAATTTTCTCACGGATTATTTCAGCCGCTAAAAATCTTTCATTTTTATCTGTAATTTGATCATTTTCATAAATAAAGTCTTGCTCAGGAAGAAATCGTCTTGCACTTTCTAAAAGCTCTTTTAGATTATTTTGTTTTTTTACGCTTGTTGGAATAATTTCTTTAAAGTGATCATTTTTTTTAAATTCATTAATTAATTCTAAAATTCTTGATTTATCTCTAAGTCGGTCAACTTTATTTATGACAAGGATCACAGGTATTTTTTTTGGAACCATCTGTAATATTTTTGTATCAACCTCATTCATTTGTCGTGGTTCAATAACAAATAAAATAACATCAACATCTTGAAGAACTTGTTTTACTGTTTTATTTAAATTTATATTTAATTTGTTAAGATGTTTTAATTGATAACCTGGTGTATCAATAAAAATAAATTGAGTCTCTAGTGAGGTGTAAATGCCTAATAATTGATAACGAGTTGTTTGTGCTTTTCGAGATGTAATACTTAATTTTGTTCCAATAAAATAATTTAACATTGTAGATTTACCGACATTCGGTTGACCTACTATAGCGATTGTCCCACATCTTTTTTTCATTAATTGAGAGTCTTTTTCAACTTTTTGACCATTTCTTCTGCAGCGGCTTGTTCAGCAATTTTTCTACTAGAACCTTCACCATCTATTGAAATTTCTAATTTTGGTATAAGACAACTAACTTTAAAATATTGGCAATGAGCTTCACCTTCAATCGAAATGACTTCATAGTCTGGTAATGGAATTTTTTTTGATTGAAGTAATTCTTGTAAAACTGATTTTGAATCTTTTTGAATATCATTAGGATTAATAGATACAATTCTATCTTTAAACCAATTCGTAATTAAATCTTGCGAAGCAATTATGCCGCCATCAATAAATACAGCTCCTATAATTGCCTCAACAGAATCTGCTAAAATAGAAGGCCTTCTCCAACCAGAACTTTTTAATTCTCCTTCACCAAGAATCAAATAATCTCCTAAGTTTAATAAAATACCAATTTCACTTAAAGTAGTTGATTTCACTAGTTGAGAGCGCAAACGACTCAGGTCTCCTTCGGGTAATGAATCAAACTTTTTAAAGAGTAATTCAGCAATTATAAAATTTAAAATACTATCTCCAAGAAACTCGAGCCTTTCATTATTTTTACCTTGGAAACTTCTATGTGTAAGCGCAAGCTCCAATAAATTCTTATCTTTAAAACTATAGTTAAGAATTTTTTCTAGTTTTTGAATATTTTGTTTTTCCATTCTAAGTTATTTTATCCATGTTCCAATTCGATTGAAATCAGAAAAATTTAGCCAAATAAAAAATGCTTTACCCACTAATAATTCCTCAGATACAAAACCCCAAACTCTACTATCAGAAGAATTATCTCGATTATCTCCCATAGCAAAATAGTACCCTTCTGGAACATTAAACTTATCATTTTCACCGGGTATATCATGAATTAAAATGGAATACTTAGAATTATTTAGTTCTTCAATAAATTCACTAGCATCAATTTTATCTTCATTGAAAGTGTAAGAATATTTAGATTGAAAGGTTTTATTTATAGGCTCTCCATTAACAAAAAGTTGTTTATTCTCATATCTAATTTCATCGCCTGGTAAACCAATTACCCTTTTAATATAATCAATCGAGGGATTTTTTGGGTAGTGAAATACAAAAATGTCACCGCGATTTGGCTTCCCTAAATTTATTAATATTTTATTCCAAATTGGAAAACGAACACCATAAGCAAATTTATTAACAACAATAAAATCACCAGAAATAAGGGTTGGCATCATAGAGCCTGAAGGAATTTTAAATGGTTCAACAATAAAAGATCGTATAACAAAGACTATTAATAAGATTGGGAAAAAACTTTTTCCATATTCAACAAATAATGAGGTTTTTTGATTTTTTGATCTTATCTTTTTAAGTACCAAAAGATCTAAAAAATATATTATCCCTGTAATAAAAGTAGCTCCCATTAATAAATGCTCAAAATAATCACTGATGAATTTTAATATCATTTGTCTTCAACCTTTAAAATTGCTAAAAAAGCCTCTTGAGGAATTTCTACGTTACCAATCTGCTTCATTCTTTTTTTACCTGCTTTTTGTTTCTCAAGTAATTTTCTCTTCCTTGATACATCTCCACCGTAACATTTAGCAAGAACATTTTTTCTCATTGCTTTAACTGTTTCTCTAGCTATTATATTTGCACCAATTGCTGATTGAATAGCAACGTCAAACATTTGTCTTGGTATAAGTTGTCTCATTTTTGCAGTTAATTCTCTACCTCTATAAATACTATTAGACCTATGAACAATTAAAGAAAGTGCATCTACTCTCTCCCCGTTAACTATAATATCCAATTTTACTAAATCAGCAGGACGAAATTCTAAGAATTCATAATCCATCGATGCATAGCCCCTAGAAATTGATTTAAGTTTATCAAAAAAATCAAGAACAACTTCACTTAAAGGAATTTCATATGTAATCATGACTTGTCTACCTAAATATTGCATATTTTTTTGAATTCCTCTTTTATCATTAGTGAGACTCATCACAGGTCCTACATAATCATTTGGTAAAAGAACATTTAAATTTATAATTGGTTCTCGAATTTCCTCAATAATTGATAAATCAGGTAATCTAGAGGGATTTTCTATTAATTTAGTTTTACCATCTTTTAATAATAATTCGTAAATTACAGTTGGAGCTGTTGTTATTAAATCCATTTCATATTCTCTTTCAAGACGTTCTTGAATGATGTCCATATGCAATAACCCAAGAAAACCACACCTAAAGCCATAACCTAATGCAGTGGAGTTTTCTGGTTCAAAATATAATGATGCATCGTTTAATCTTAATTTTTCAAGAGCTGTTCTAAGAGCTTCAAATTGATTGGATTCAATCGGATAAAGTCCCGCAAAAACTTGCGGTTTTACTTCCTTAAAATCTGGAAATGCTTCACTAGCTTTATTTTTTGCAAGGGTTACAGTGTCACCAACTTTGGCATTGTCCAATTCTTTAATTCCGCAAATAATAAAACCAACTTCGCCTGCATTTAAATTTTTTTTATTTAACGCTTTTGGAGTAAAAATACCAACTTGTTCACAAACAAATTCTGCCGAAGTTGCCATCAAATGAATTTTGTCCTTTGGCTG
>JAOMCC010000020.1 GCA_028344855.1 Nitrosomonadales bacterium
AGGTGCCAAAAGGAAGACTTGGGTAAAGTACAGAAAAGACGTACCCTATCCCCCACCTAAACCATGCCCCAATCGCTG
Source organism: Nitrosomonadales bacterium (assembly GCA_028344855.1). Classification (GTDB taxonomy): domain Bacteria; phylum Pseudomonadota; class Gammaproteobacteria; order Burkholderiales; family Methylophilaceae; genus BACL14. Next base: position 79 of record JAOMCC010000020.1, read on the forward strand.
CAGCGATACCAACTAAGAAAAAATTAGTTAAATTAAACATTAATTTACACTTTTATAAAATGTTCTCGATAATATTTCAACTCCTCAATAGATTCCAAAATATCAGCTAGAGCCTCATGCTTACTCTTTTTTGTAAATCCTTCTATTAACTCAGGCTTCCATCTTTTAGCCAATTCTTTAAATACACTGACATCAAGATTGCGGTAGTGAAAATATGATTCTAAATCTGGCATGTGCTTTGCCATGAATCTTCTGTCCTGACAAATAGAATTTCCACACATAGGTGATTTATTTCTACTAACATATTTACTAAAAAATTCTAAAAGTTGGTGTGTAGCTATTTCTTCATTTATTTTTGAGTTTTTAACTTTTTCAATTAAACCAGATTTTCCATGAGTAGATTGATTCCAGGAATCCATTTTAGCTAATACCGCATCAGTCTGATTTAATACTAGAACCGGGCCTTCATCAATAATTTTTAAAAATGGATCAGTTATGATAACTGCAATTTCTAGAATTTTATCAGTCTCTGAATTTAGACCACTCATTTCCATATCTAACCATATTAAATTATCATTATTTTTACTCATCATGATTTCCATTAAAGTTTAAAATTAATCTCATTTTCAACTTACTTTTATTATAGTTTTACTTCACAATAACTCTTTTAATAATTAAGTATTCGTTATGTCAATTACTTTTTACTATCTATTTCTGTTTTTGTTAGTCACAACAACCATTTTTCAAGCATGGTTATCTAGAAGACATATAGCATATATTAAAAAAAATAAAACTAAAGTGCCGTCTGTTTTTTCAAAAACAATTTCTATTTCAGATCATAAAAAAGCTGCAGATTATACTATCTCTAAGTCTAATATTGGAATAATTGACTTATTTATACAAGCTATATTTTTATACCTAATAACTCTTGGTGGTGGTATAAATATAATAACTAATATAATTACTGAATTAAGCTATTCCTTCAATTTAATTGATAATCAATTAGTAATTGGAGCAACAGTTATTATATCAGTGATGCTAATATCTTCTCTAATAGATCTTCCATTGAATTATTTTAAAACTTTTGTTATTGATGAAAAATTTGGATTTAACCGAATGACAAAATATATTTTTATATCGGATATATTTAAGCAAGCTACTCTAAGTATAATTATTGGAATTCCCTTGCTATTAATTTCTTTATGGATTATCACAAACTTAGGGAGTCTATGGTGGCTTTGGTTATGGATTTTTATTTCTGCTTTTAATTTTTTAATGCTTACAATATATCCTCTATACATTGCTCCATTTTTTAATAAGTTTGTTCCTTTAAAAGACAAAAAATTAAAATATAAAATCGAAAAATTGCTTTTAAAATGCGGATTTGAATCTGACGGTCTATTTGTAATGAATGGATCACTAAGAAGCAATCATGGCAATGCATACTTTACAGGTTTTGGAAAATCAAAAAGAATAGTATTTTTTGATACGTTACTTGAAAAGCTGACCCATAAAGAAATAGAGGCTGTATTAGCCCACGAGCTTGGTCATTTTCACCACAACCATGTTAAGAAGAGAATTATATTAATGTTTATTATTAGTTTCATAGGTCTTTATATTTTAGGGGTGCTCAAAGATAGTTCATGGTTTTATAGTTCATTAGGTGTTGCTCAAAACGACGCAAATGGATTATTGCTTTTCTTATTAATCTCACCACTGTTTATCTTTTTTATAAGACCATTAATGGCATACTATTCACGAAAAAATGAATTTGAAGCTGATGATTATGCTTGTAAATATAGTGATCCTAATGATTTAAAGCTATCACTAATAAAGTTATATAGAGACAATGCGTCAACCTTAACTCCAGACCCTCTTCATTCTAAATTTTATGATTCACATCCTCCTGCTCTTGAAAGAATTAATACAATAAATAAAAAATAATGGAAATAACAACAAAATTAGAATTTGATGCTGGTCATAGAATTCCAAGTCATAAAAGCGTTTGTAAAAATTTACATGGTCACAGATATTGTATTGAGGTAACTATTAAAGGTGATATTAATTTAGAAAAAACAAATTCAAACTTTGGAATGGTTCTAGACTTCAAAGACGCAAAAAATTTAATAAAAAAATCTATTATTGATGAATGGGATCATTCATTTATTGTTTATAAAGATGATCAAGTTGTTCTTGAATTTTTAAATTCATTAAAGGACCATAAAACAGTAATTTTTCCATTGGTTCCAACAGCAGAAAATATGGCATTAGTTGCAATGGAAAAATTAAAAACTGCATTTAAAAAAGAATTTGGTGATTCAATTAGGCCATTTAAAATTAAACTTTTTGAAACTCCAAATAATTGGGCGGAAGTATATTAAATATCATTTCTTTTGATTTTAATATTTGAGAGAAATTCTTTATGTGATTTTACTTCATCTTTATTTGGCTCAATAACAATAAGTTCTGCCTGGTCTACATCTCCAAAATTTATATTTTCTGAATTTGAAGTAAAATTAATTTCAAAACCCTCCTGCCCTCTTGTCATGGCAAGATATACGTCTGACAATAGTTGAGCATCAAGAAGGGCTCCATGAAGTGTTCTTGAAGTGTTGTCTACAGCGTAAGACTTACACAAAGCATCTAAATTATTTCTCTGCCCTGGTCTAATTTCTTTAGCTAGTAATAGTGAATCAAATATGGAGCTTACATATGTTTCTAATTTACTTAAACTAACTTTGCCAAGCTCCATATTAAGAAAGCCAACATCAAATGGTGCATTATGAATAATAATTTCTGCGTCTTTAATAAAACTTAAAAAATCATTTGATATATCGTTAAATAACGGTTTGTCTTGAAGAAAATCTAAGGTTATTCCGTGCACTTCTTGTGCAGCAGAATCAATATCTCTTTCTGGGTTTAAATATGTATGGTAGTGATTATTTGTTAATTGTCGGTTATTCATCTCTATAGCAGCTATTTCAATAATTCTATGACCTTGATTTGGATCAAGGCCAGTTGTTTCAGTATCTAAAAATATTTGTCTCATTATTATTAATCTCCACTATTAACACCTTGGTTTGCTAAGAAATCAGCTCTTTCATTACCAAGGTGACCTGAATGACCCTTTACCCAGACCCAATTTATTTTTAACTTAGAAGTTAAATCATCTAGTTTAATCCACAAGTCTTTATTCTTAACTGGCTTTTTATTACTTGACTTCCAGCCATTAATCTTCCAATTTTTAATCCATTCATTTATCCCTTTTTGAACATATTTTGAATCAGTAAAAACTGTAATTTCATCATCAATTTCAATAGTTTCTAACGCTCTAATCACAGCCATAATTTCCATTCTATTATTAGTAGTATTGTCTTCACCACCAAAGATTTCATTTTGAACATTACCATCAACTATTAACGCTCCCCAACCTCCTGGACCAGGATTTCCCTTGCAAGCTCCGTCTGTATAAATTTTTATCATTTTAGAATTACTCTTCCTTTAAAACGGTAGATTTTTTTGAGTTTCTCCATTTTGGTTTTATTGGGGTAAGTCCAATTACTTTTTTTTGCACAACTATAAAATATAAATTACCAAATAATGGTAACCATCTATTACCAATCTTTTCCATACTTTTATTAAAATTAAAGTTTTCATCAGAAAATAAAAATTGGTAATTTAAAATTTCTTCTTGCTCTATTGAGAAACCAGTTTCAGTAAGATTATTTTGAATTGTAGATATACTAACAAAATTTGAATTCCATGGAAAATCCATACTGAATCCAAATATATTTCTAATACCGGCAAAACTAAAAGGATTGAATGAAATAAAAACTACGTGACCACCAGGTATAATTGTTCTATAAAGCTCTTCTAAGAAAATTGAATCATAACCTTGCTCAATATAATGAGAACAAATAACTAAATCGATTGAATCATCAGCTAATGGAAAAGAAAAATTATTAAAGCTAATATTTTTTAACGATCCTTGATTAAAAATATGATTGCTTATCCTTGAATTTTCAAGAAAATTTGTAAAAGGACTCCCTAACTGAAGCGCATGATATCCAAATTTATCATCAATAAATTTATTAATTATTTTTTTCTCTTGTATTATCAAGTTTTTTGCACTTTTTGTTTGAAACCAATTCATATTTTTAAAAATAACATAAAAACATAGTAAACTTAAGCATATATGCACTTAAACTTACCCGAAAACAATAAAATCAATATTTTCCCAATTAAAGCATTTAAAGATAATTATATTTGGATAATACAAGAAAAAAATAATGCAGTAATTGTTGACCCTGGAGAAGCTAAACCATCACTTAATAAATTAAAAGACATGAATTTAGAATTAGTTGGTATATTAATAACTCACAAACATTTTGATCATATTGGTGGTGTTGAAGAATTAATAAAAAATTTTCCAAAAGTTAAAATTTTTGGGCCTGAAAATAATGAATTTAGATTCAAATATGAAATTGTAAAAGAAGGTGATTTAATTTCAATATTAAATACTACTATTAAGTTTTATGTTATTGAAACTCCAGGTCATACTCTTGATCACTTAGTTTATGTAGATTCTAATCATTTATTTTGTGGGGATACTTTATTTGTATGTGGTTGTGGAAGATTATTTGAAGGGTCATACGATGAAATGTTTCATTCTTTATCTAAAATATCTTCCCTTAAATCTAATACAAAGATTTATTGTGCTCATGAATATACAAAAGAAAATATAAAATTTGCTTTAACTATTGACTCTAAAAATAAAGAATTAAATGATCGTTCAAGAAAATTACAAAATATAGAAATTACAGTTCCATCATTACTAAAAGATGAACTAGAGACTAATCCTTTTCTAAGAGCAAAAACAAGTGAAGAGTTCAAATTAATTAGAAAGAAAAAAGATGAATTTTAAAGTAAGTAACTCATTAAAAATATTATTAATATTATTTTTTTGCTCAATAGCAATAAATGTTCAATCCGAAACAAATGCGTTAGGACAACAAATAACAGTTATAAATACAGATAAAAAAAATCAAAATATTAAAAAATTAAATGAAAACCTTAATATCTGGTCAAGAATTAATACTGGTTATAAAATGAAACAACGACCAAGCCGAAGAATTAGAAATTTTGAAAAATGGTACTCAAAAAGACCAGAGTATTTTGAGAGAATGCTTGAAAGAAGTGAAAAATATCTTTTTTATGTTACAAATGAAGTTCAAAAAAGAAATATGCCGATGGAAATAGCACTTCTACCAATGATTGAAAGTGCATATAACCCTGTTGCAACCTCAAGAAAGAAAGCGGCTGGAATGTGGCAATTTATTCCTTCAACAGGAAAGATTTATGGTTTAAAACAAAATTGGTGGATTGATAATCGAAGAAATATAACGGAATCGACAAATGCTGCTTTAAATTACTTAGAAAAATTATATAAAGAATTTGGATCATGGGAATTAGCTTTAGCATCATATAATGCGGGTGAAGGAAGAATTAGTAGAGCAATTAAGAGAAATAAAAGAAATAAAAAATCTACGAGTTATTACAGCTTAAGGATCCCTAAGGAAACTAAAAACTATGTCCCAAAACTCTTTGCTATTAAAAATATTATTAGTAACCCAAAAAAATATGGGTTGAATTTACCATATATTAAAAATTTACCATATTTTGAAACTATCACAGTAAATAAAAATATTGATACCCAACTCATTGCAAGACTTGCAGAAATATCAATTGAAGAATTTCAACTTTTGAACCCTCAACATAAAAGACCTGTAATACAAGTTACTAATATGCCTGAAAAAATTAATCTTCCTTATCAAAATATTCATATCTTTAATTATAATTTTCACGGTTATAGCAAACCTTTATCTAATTGGACCCCATACAAACCTAAAAGAAAAGAAAGTGTTGCTCAAGTAGCCAAAAAATTTGGGATAGATAGGAAAGTATTAACTCAAGTTAATCGTTTAGAAAGGAGAAAAACTTTTAGAAGAAACTCTACCATCCTTATACCTAATAAAGATGCAATAACTACTTATTTTCCAACTAATATTAATGAACTGTACAATTATTCAGAAATCATTACTCACAAAATAAAATCCGGAGAAACATTGAGCCATATTTCAGATAGATACAATATTTCTGTGAAAGACATTAAAGAATTTAATGAACTACGTTCCGATAAAATAATCATAGGTGATGTCATAGATATTCCAAAATAATCTGCTTACATATGAAAAAATTCTTAATTTTTACTATTTTTATTTATTCATTACTATTAATAAGTTGCTCGAAAAAAGATTCAGAAGTAATTGATTATAATAAAAAATTTATGATAAATCCTGGCGGTAGTTTAATTAATGCAATGACAGGAGAACCAAGCAACCTTATTGCTATGATTGCTGGCGATTCTGCATCTTCGGCTATTGCTGGAAATATTTTTAACTCTTTAATTAAATATGACGAAAATTTAGAATACGCTCCAGATCTAGCTGAAAGTTGGCAAATATCAAACAATCAAAAAACAATCACTTTTAAATTAAAAAAAGGTTTAAAGTGGCAAGATGGTAAACCACTAACAAGCTCTGATGTTTTATTTACTTGGAAATTAATAACAAATCCAAATACAAGAACTCCATATGCCTCAGATTATCAACTCGTAATAAAAGCCGAAACCCCTAATCCACTTACATTTCAAATCACATATGCAGATAGTTATGCACCAGCACTTGATACATGGGCGTCTTTACATATACTTCCAAAACATATTTTAGAAAATGAAGATATCAATAATACCTTTTTTTCTAGAAACCCTATAGGTTCAAGCTATTACAAGCTTGATAATTGGATTAGTGGCCAACAAGTAACCTTAAAAGCGAATGAGAAAAGTATTTCAGGCCCACCTTTTATTAAAAAATTAATTTCTAGAATAATTCCAGATACTTCATCTCAATTTTTAGAGTTAACAGCAGATAATATCGACGTTATGAACATTAATCCAATTCAATATCAAAGAGTTTTCCCTGCAAAAAAAGATCTTCAAAGAAAAATTGAGCTTTATAAAGAATTGGGAAATGGCTATACATATCTTGGCTTTAATCTCAAAAAAGCACCTTTTAATGATATTAAAGTCAGGCAAGCTTTAAATTATGCAATCGATAAAGACGAAGTCATAAAAGGGGTTCTTTTGGGTCTTGGTGAATCAATTTCTAGCCCATATAAGCCAGGTACTCGCTGGAACAATCCTAATTTAAATCCATACCCATACAACCCCAAAAAAGCGCTTAAATTACTTAATAAAGCAGGTTATATTAAAAATGATAAAGGTATTTTGTTAAAAAATGGCAAACCTTTGAAATTTGAAATAATTACAAATCAAAATAAACAAAGAGAAATGACAGCTGTTTTAATACAAAGAAGATTACAAGAGATTGGAGTTGAGGTGTCCATTAGAGTAATCGAATGGGCAAGTTTTGTTAATAGATTTATAAAAACAGGTGATTTTGATGTTGTTGTTCTTGGGTGGAGTCTGTCTTTAGACCCAGATCAATATAATATTTGGCATTCTTCTCAACAAGGACCTGGTCAATTCAATTTTTTAGGATATTCCAACAAAAATGTTGATAAATTACTAGAAGTTGGTCGAAAAGAATTAAATATACTTAAGCGTGAAAAAATTTATCATGAATTTTCAAAATATTTGTTAGAAGATTCTCCAATTGTATACTTGTATGCAGGTTACAGCTTAAGTGCGGTGCACAAAAGAGTTAAAGGTATAAAACAACCTTCTCCTCCTGCTGGAATTTATCATAATAACTATGATTGGTTCATACCCAAACCACTAAGAAGAAATGAAATAATGGAATAATTCATGACAGCATATCTAATAAAACGAATTCTATGGATGATACCAATGCTAATTGGTATAAGCCTAATTTCATTCTTTATAATGCATCTCGCCCCAGGTGATGTAACCTCAAATGAGTCCTCTTTTAACCCAAGAGCTTCAGAAGAGTCTAGGCAAAAATTAAGAGAGCTTTACAATCTTGATAAACCGGTCATTATTCAATATGGTCTTTGGTTAAAAAGAATTATTGAACTTGATTTTGGAAACTCATTTGCATCCCATCAAAAACCAGTTTTATGGGAAAGAAAAGATAAATCTGGAAATATAACAAAAGGTTTAATCCAAGAATCTCTTCCTATAACACTTATGATAAATCTCTTAGGGATTTTCATAATTTTTACTATTTCCATATGCTTAGGAACTCTTTCTGCAGTTAGGCAGAATACATGGGTTGACCGATCAATAACTTTGTTTGTTTTTATTGCCTTCGCAATACCCGGTTTCTGGTTAGCTCTTTTATTAATGTACTGGACAGGAGTAAGTAATCAGTGGTTGCCTATTTCAGGTTTACATAGCCCAGGCTTTGAGAACCTTAGTAGTTTTGGTCAATTTATAGATCTCTTAAAACACTTAGTTCTTCCTGTTTCTATATCTTCATTAAGTGGTCTAGCTGGAATATCTTTATATGTAAGAAATGGAATGCTTGATATTCTTCATCAAGACTTTATTACAACTGCAAGATCAAAAGGCTTGCAAGAAAATAAAATTGTGTTTATTCATGCACTGAAAAATGCAATCCTTCCACTAATTACAATCATAGGCTTATCAATACCTGGTCTTATTGGTGGCTCTGTAATTGCAGAATCTATTTTTGCAATACCAGGAATGGGTAAACTTTTTTATGATTCTGTTTTAATGCGAGATTTTCCTGTAATTATGGGTATTTTAACCATTGGTTCTGTATTAACTTTAATTGGAAATCTTTTAGCTGATATTGGTTATGCATGGGCTGACCCTAGAGTAAGAAAAGGCTTAGTAAAATGAAAATTTTTTTAAAAAACCCTCTTGCAATGTCAGGTTTTATAATAATTTTATTGGTATTAGTAGTTGCATTAATTGCTCCTGTTATTGCTCCATATGATCCAAATTTTATTGATATAAATTCAATACTATATCCACCATCATTAAATCACCTAATGGGCACTGATGGGCTTGGTAGAGATGTTTTTTCAAGAATGTTATATGGTGCCAGAATATCATTACTGGTTGGATTTGTAGCTGTTGGAATCGCAACTTTTATTGGAGTAATTTTAGGATCAATAGCTGGATTTTATAGGGGATGGGTAGATTCAATTATTATGCGTTTTGTAGACATAATGTTATCTATACCAACATTCTTTCTAATACTAGCTGTTATAGCTTTTCTCACCCCATCGATATGGAATATTATGATTGTTATTGGCTTAACATCCTGGATGGGAGTTACGCGGTTAGTAAGAGCAGAATTTTTTAGTTTAAGACAAAGGGAATATGTTTTAGCATCTGAAACAATGGGATCAAATCATTTTTCAATAATAATTAAACATTTACTTCCAAATAGCTTAACACCAATCATTGTTAGTTCAGTTTTAGGTATTGCAAGTGCAGTTTTAGTAGAATCTGGTCTTAGTTTTTTGGGATTAGGGGTTCAAGCTCCAACTGCCTCATGGGGAAATATTCTTACTGACGGTAAAGAATATATTCAATTTGCATGGTGGCTTTCCTTATTTCCTGGTTTAGCTATTCTCATAACTGTATTAGGATATAATTTGCTTGGTGAGGGTTTAAGAGATGTTTTAGATCCTAAAAATAAAAATTAAAATTTATACTAGAGAAAAATCAAATATGAGTTTTTTAAAAAATAAAAAAGTACTAATACTTGGGCTCCTAAGTGATAGATCTATCGCATATGGTATAGCGACCTCAATGAGAAAACAAGGAGCAGAATTAGCATTTACTTATCAAATGGGTAAACATCAAACTAGAGTTCAAAAACTTGCTTCAGATTTTGAATCTAAAATTGTCTTACCTTGCGATGTGTCAAGTGATGATGATATAAAAAATCTTTTTCCATTATTAGAAAAAGAATGGGGTAAATTTGATGTTTTAGTTCATTCAATCGCTTTTGTTCCAAGAGAAGCATTGAGTGGTGACTTTATTGAATCAACTACTCGTGAAAATTTTACAATTGCACATAATATAAGTTCTTTTAGTTTTACCGCTCTTGCAAAAGAAGCGGTACCATATTTAAATAAAAATGCTAGCTTATTAACTCTTAGCTATCTTGGCGCAGAAAGAACAATGCCTAATTACAATGTAATGGGTCTAGCAAAAGCAAGTTTAGAAGCGAATGTAAGGTATATGGCACATAGTCTTGGGACTAAAAATATTCGAGTTAATGCTATTTCTGCAGGCCCGATAAAAACTCTTGCTGCTTCAGGTATTGCAAACTTTGATAAAATGTATGATTTCAATAAACGCCATGCCGCACTTAAAAGAAATGTAACAATTGAAGAAGTTGGTAATGTTGCTGCATTCTTGTCAAGTGATCTTGCTTCAGGTGTTACGGGTGAAATTACATACGTAGATGGCGGAATGAATATTACTGCTGCTGGAACTATTGATTAATTGAAATTGCTAAATAATTTTTCATTAAAATCAATGTTTGCATTTACTCTTAAATCAGAAATGTAAGCTGCTTCTACTTCTTCTTCAATCATTGTCATGTAATCATTGTAGTAAATATCAATTGAATCTTTATCTGTGACATTTTCAGTAACTACTTTATTAAGTTTAACAATAATATATTCTTCACCTTTAGGATCATATAGTCCAGAATAACCTGGGATTTTTTTATCATCCATTTTATAAATTGCATTAATTAGTGGGTCAGATAAACCTTGTTTGTCAATTCGATCAATTACTAACTGATCAATCCAATCTATTTTTTTAGGATTTGACTTGACCTCCTCAATTAATTTACCTCCATCTGCAATTAAAAGTTTTTGTGACTCTACCTCTAAAAGAAAATCTTTAATTGAACCTTTTACTTCATCAAAAGCTTTAATTGCTGATGACCTAAAATCTACTACCCTGGCTGAAACCAAATTATTAGGAGAAGCTTCAATTGCGGGAATATTTTTCTTCTGATCAATAGCATTCTTATCAAAGATAGCTTGGGCAAAAGCTTCATTATTAAAAAATTTCTTAGCATCTTCAAAACTTAACCATTGACTATCTTGTATCTCTAAATCAAATTTTTTAGCTGCTGCTTCCAGATTTTCTGATTGCTCGTAAACTACATTGCTGAAATCTTCTGCATTTGATCCATATTCAGTTAATGCTAGATTAAATAGCAATTCTCCCTTAATTTGATTTTTAACTGACTCAAACTTAACTTCTTCACCTTTTAAGTCAGTTAACATTATTATGTGATAACCAAACTCAGTTTTGATGAGATTTGAAATTTGATTTTTTTTCATTGCAAAAACAGCATCATCAAATGATTTTGTCATTTCACCCCTAGAGAAGAAACCTAAATCTCCTCCATTTTTAGAAGATTCTACATCCTGTGAATATTTTTTTGCATTTTCATCAAATGTTTTAGGATTTTTTTTAATTTTCTTAAGGACGGCTAATGCTTCAGCTTTAATTCTATCTACCTCTTCAGATGGCATATTAGAGTTAATATTAAATAGAATATGTTTAGCTCTTCTTTGCTGATCAGCCTGAAACCTATTAATATTATTTGTAAAATATTTTTTAACTGCATCATCTGGAACTTGCACATTAGGGACTATTCCTGCAACTGAATATATAATAAATTTAATTTTAACCTGATCAGGCCTAATAAAATTTGACTTACTTTCTTCGTAGACTTTTTTTAAAGCAGCATCAGAAAGGTCTACATTTTTCTTATATTTTTCTTGTTTCAATTCAAAAATACTTACATCCCTTTTTTGGTAAGTTAAATTAACCAGTGGTTGTATTTTATCCTTTGGAATGTATATGAGTTTTTTTAAACTTTCTTTTACTTGCTGTGTACCTAGGTCTTTTCGAATCTTTGCATCAAATTTCTTTGGCGTCAAATTATTTATTTTTAAAACTTCATCATATTGATCCTGTGAAAACTTTCCATTTCTTCTAAATTCTGGCATGCCTGAAATGTAAGTACCAATTTGGGTATCACTAATATAAAAACCTGCATTTTTAATTTCTTGACTTACTAATTTAGATGTAATTAATTGATCGAGTATTGCTCTTTTAAATTCAATATCTTGAAATATTGCAGGGTCTGTTTCTTCATTTTGGCTTCTAATTTGAGCTACAAATTGACTTTCTGTATCTTGAAGTTCTTGTGCAGTAATTGCTTCATCATTAACAGATGCTATGTGAACGCTGCTACCAACACCAGACAAATATGAATCAATACCAAACAAAGCAAATGGAATAATGATTATTGCTAATATCACTTTAGCCAATTTAGTTTGAGTTCTATTTCGAATTTGTTCTAACATAATGAATTCCTATTTGTCTATGTGACCAAAATTAATTTTTTTGGTTCTTTTGTTTTTAAAAAATAACTAATATCTATCAGTTATTTTTTAATATGGCGGAGTGGACGGGACTCGAACCCGCGACCACCGGCGTGACAGGCCGGTATTCTAACCAACTGAACTACCACTCCAAATAATGGTGGGTGCTACAGGGGTCGAACCTGTGACATTCGCCTTGTAAGGGCGACGCTCTACCAACTGAGCTAAGCACCCAAATTGTTAAAAATTTCGCACGTAATTTTACAATAATGTCATTAACAAATCTAGTTAATAAATTAAAAACCTAATGAGCTATAGATTTGTCAATTTGAATTGTATCTTTTGATGCTCCTGGAACTACTTTTGATTCTTTCATTAAACTTTTGGGCACTTTTGTTAACGCTAAATCTAGAACTTGATCAATCCATTTCACAGGTATTATATCAACTTTATCTTTGATTTCATCTGGTATATCAATCAAATCTTTTATATTTTGTTCGGGTATTAAAATTTTCTTAATATTTCCTCTATGGGCCGCTAATAATTTTTCTTTTAAACCACCAATCGGCAAAACTTCCCCTCTAAGGGTAATTTCACCAGTCATTGCCACTTCAGATTTTACATGAATACCTGTAAGGCTTGAAATAATTGCCGTAGTTATACCAATTCCGGCACTTGGTCCATCTTTAGGCGTCGCTCCTTCAGGAAAATGAATGTGTATATCTTTATTTTCATGAAAATTATTTTTAATCCCAAGTTTTTCGGCACGACTTCTCACAACACTCATAGCTGCATGAATTGATTCCTGCATTACATCGCCTAATTTTCCAGTAATAATTGTCTTCCCTTTACCAGGAATAACTACTGCTTCTATTGTTAATAACTCTCCGCCAACTTGGGTCCACGCTAGGCCAGTAACTTGGCCAATTTGGTTCTTTTTATTTGCATAACCAATATCGTAAATTCTAACCCCAAGATATTCGGATAAATTTTTACTAGTTATATTTATAGATTTAATTTTTTTATTTGTTAGAAGTGTTTTGACTACTTTTCTACAAATTTTAGATATTTCTTGTTCCAACTTTCTCACTCCCGCCTCTCTTGAATAGAACTGAATTAAATCTTTGATAGCTTTTGATGAAATCTTTAACTCGCTTTTTTTTAAACCATGAGTCTTTAATTGTTTTGGTATTAAATGTTTAGTGGCAATATTTGTTTTTTCAGTTTCTGTATATCCTGATAACCTTATAATTTCCATTCGATCTAACAAAGGTTCTGGAATGTTCATAGAATTAGCAGTTGCAACAAACATTACATCAGATAAGTCATATTCAATTTCTGCATAGTGATCCGTAAAGGTATGGTTTTGTTCTGGATCCAAAACCTCCAATAAAGCTGAAGAAGGGTCCCCTCTAAAATCCTGACCCATTTTATCAACCTCATCTAATAGAAATAATGGATTCTTAACCCCTACTTTAGTCATATTCTGAAGAATTTTACCTGGCATTGAGCCAATATAAGTTCTTCTATGACCTCTAATTTCAGCCTCATCTCTTACACCGCCAAGAGCCATTCTTATAAACTTACGATTAATTGACTTAGCAATACTATTCCCAAGAGATGTTTTACCAACACCAGGAGGTCCTACTAAACAAAGTATAGGTGCTTTAAGTTTACCAACCCTATTTTGAACTGCTAAATACTCAACAATCCTCTCTTTGACTTTTTCCAATCCAAAATGATCATTATCTAGTTCTATCTCTGCACTTTTTAAATCTTTATTAATTTCTGTTTTATTAACCCAAGGAAGATTAACTAAGGTTTCAATAAAAGTCCTAACTACTGATGCTTCTGCTGACATTGGGGACATCATTTTTAACTTTTTAAATTCAGAAAAACATTTCTCTGAAGCTTCATCTGACATTCCAGATTTTTTTATTTTAGCTTCAAGCTCGTCAAGATCTGCGCCTTCATCTTGCTCTCCTAATTCTTTTTGAATTGCTTTTACTTGTTCATTTAAATAATATTCTCTTTGGGACTTCTCCATTTGTCTTTTTACACGTCCGCGTATTCTTTTTTCTACCTGAAGAATATCGATTTCAGATTCCATAATTTTAAGTAAGAGTTCTAAACGAGCTCTAATATCCAAAGTTTCTAAAATATTTTGCTTCTCTGAAAGTTTTAAAGTTAGATTTGCTGAAATAGAATCAGCCAGTCTTCCTGGCTCAGATATTGATGTAAGAGAAGTTAATATTTCAGGTGGTATTTTTTTATTTAATTTTACATATTGGTCAAACTGAGAGAAAACTGAACGCATAAACACTAAAGTTTTTTTATCTTTTTTTTCTTTAATTTTGATTATGTCAATATCAGCTGTCCAAAAATCACCAAATTCATTAAATTTTTGCACTTTTGCTCTTTCAAGGCCTTCAACAAGGACTTTGACAGTCCCATCAGGTAATTTAAGCATTTGAAGAATATTTGCTACCGTTCCAACAGTATATAAATCCTTAATATGCGGTTCATCTTGACCCGCAGTTTTTTGTGCAACCAATAAAATCTTTTTATTACCATTATTGGCTTTTTCGATAGCATTAATTGATTTTTCTCTACCTACAAATAAA
>JAOMCC010000021.1 GCA_028344855.1 Nitrosomonadales bacterium
TAGCTAAATATGGCACATTAAGATTCTGACAAATATCATTAATTATCTGCATTGGTTCTTCATTTCTTGGATTATCGGAAGTTACTATTACAAAATCAGCATATTGATTCGCAATCACAGCCATTTCTTTCCTTTTTCCTCTATCTCTATTTCCACCGCAACCAAAAACAACATTTAAATTTTCATATGTTAAATCTTTTAAAGAATTTAAAATATTCCTTAATGCATCTGGAGTATGTGCATAATCTATTATAACTTTTGGACATTTATCTAATTTAGTTTTCAACTCTTCAGACCTCCCCGGTACTGAATCTAAAATTTTTAATGTAGAACTAATATCCTCTATTTGATATTCTAGTGAAATTAAAGTGCCAATTACGCCCAAAATATTATATATGTTATAAATACCTTGAACTGGGACTTCTAATCTGTAAATTTTTTTTTGATAAATTAAATCAAATTTTGTTTTATTTTTTTCTGAACTGATATTCTTTGCTTGAAGAGTAGCTGAATTTTCAATACCAAAAGAGATCTTTTTAGATTTATTTAATTTAGATTCTTGAAATATTATGTTCCCTAATGGGTCATCTATATTTATAACTAAATTACCCTTTTTTTCATCTAATAAAAATTTTTTCTTTGTCTTTGCATAACTTTCAATAGAGTCATGATAATCAAGATGATCACGAGAAAGATTTGTAAACAATCTTATATTAAAATCAAGACTAGCTACTCTTCCCTGATCTATTCCATGAGAAGAAACTTCAAGGCATACATCTTGAACTCCTTCAAAGATAAAATCATTGATAATCTTCTGAATTTTTACTCCATCTGGTGTTGTGTTGATACTTGGTCTTAACTCGTTAATCGAACCATAACCAATTGTACTAATCATGGAAGCTTTTCTTTTAAGATTTTCAAGGCATTGAGTTAACCAAAAGGCGCTAGAAGTTTTGCCATTAGTTCCTGTTATACCTATTAAATTTATTTTGTTAGATGGATTATTATAGAATTCACTTGCAATACTTGAAATATTTGCCTTTAGGTCTTTAATTGGCAAATTAGGTAATTTCCATTGCTTGTTCCATTCAAAACCTAATGGATCATATATTACTGCTCCAGCTCCATTATTTATAGCTTCAGATATATAATTTCTACCATCATTACTTTCTCCTGGGTATGCTAGAAAAATCGATTCATTTTTCACATTTGCACTATTTTGCTCTAGATATTTGAACTCAGTTAATAGCTTTTTTAGTGAATCGCTCATAATTTTCTCTTATCAGCATAGACCTCTTTTTTATTTTGCATCTCTTCAAGTTCTAAACCATCAGCATCGAGACTATACCATTCAAATGCTTTTGCCATAACCCTACTAAAAACTGGTCCAGCTAATGTGCCCCCAGAATAGCCTCTTTTTTTAAGAGGTTCATCAATAACTACCGCCATTACAAATCTTGGATTTGTTACTGGGCCTAAACCAACAAAAGAGCTCATATATTTGTCTCTTAAATAACCTCCATTTACTGGATCTGTTTTCCATGTTGTACCTGTCTTTCCGGCTACACGATAACCATAAACTTTAGCTTTAGGGGCAGTTCCATCATGATCCGTTACGGATTCAAGGATTGTTAACATAGCTTTTGATGTCTCGGGTGATAAAACCCTTTTACTTATCTTTAAATCATTACTTTTAATTAAGGATATTGGCTTTAATTTTCCTTCGTTAGCAAAAACTGTATATGCCTGAGCTGTTTGAATAAGTGTAGAACTCATACCATAACCGTAACTTGCCCTAGAATGATCTATTTTTTTCCATTTTGTATGATTTCTTAAAGTGCCTCTCACCTCACCAGGGAAATTAATGCCCGTTTTTATTCCATAACCAAATTTTTTCAACATTGTGGCTAAATTAATTGAGCTAATTTTTTGACTGATCTTAGCCGAACCTATATTCGAAGATACTTTAATTACATCTTTTACAGTTATTTCGCCATAAGCTTTATGATCTTCAATCCATTTTCCCTCATATTTATACTTACCATTACCTGTATCTATTAAACTATCCTTTGTGATAATATTTTTTTCTAATGCAACTGCCAAACTTATTGGTTTAATGGTTGAACCTGGCTCAAATACGTCAGTTACGGCTCGATTTTTGATAAATTTACCAACTTTATTATAGCCATTGGGATTAAATGAGGGATAATTTGTCATTGCAAGAATCTCTCCAGTTTTTGCATCTAGCAAAACAGCTGATCCTGAAATTGCTTCATGTTTTTCGACAGTTTTTTGAAGAGCATTATAAGCTTCATTTTGTAATCTTAAATCAATTGTTAATCTTATATCCTCTCCGTCTTTAGGTAACTTTATAGCCTGAAATTCTCCTACAACTCTCTTATCTCTTGCTATAAGATTTATTTTCTTGCCTTTCTCGCCAGCAAGAGCTTTGTTCATTATTCTCTCTATTCCCTCTTGTCCATTTCCATCGCTTCCTGTAAATCCTACAACATGGGCAACTGGTCCATTCTCAGGGTAAAATCTTTTATATATTTTATTTGCACTAATACCTTTGATTCCGAGTTTCATAATTTTAATTTTAGTATCAGGCGAAATATTTTTTTTCAACCGAACAGCTCTTCTCTTTTTATTTTTTAATTTTTTATCTAAATCTGTAGGGCGCATCCTAAGTAAACTAGTTAATTGTTTTTTTTGAGAATCAAGCTTAGCTTGGACATTTAAATCTTTACTTTTAAAATTAATTTCTGCTGCATCTCCTATTATGGAATAAATAGGAGTACTTTCAGCTAAAAGTGAGCCGTTTCGATCTAAAATCTTACCTCTATATGGATATAAGTCTAATTCTCTGTGTTGTCTTTGCCTTGATTCTTTTTGAAGTTTGTTTTTTTCAAATACTGCAAGTTTAATTGTTTGTGCAAACAAAATAATAAACATTCCAAGTAGCAATATTAAAACAGTACGCCGTCTAGCTCTTGATAATTCAAAATATTCTTTTCTTGATTTAATTTTAATCATCTAATGATTACTCTTTTTTCTTTTTTGCTTGGAACTTGCATATTTAATTTTTGCTTAGCAGTTTTTTCAATTTTTTCAATCCTTGATTCAGATGATTCCTCAATTCTTAGCATTGTTTGCTGATCTTTTAAATCTAAAGTTTTCTTATTTTCTTCATCTAATTCAGCATAATTACTTCTAGTTTGATGCTTAAAATTAACTGTAGTTAATGCAAAAATAATCAAAACAACAAATAAAATTAAATTTAATTTCATTATGTCTCCGACACTTTCTCGATTACTCTCAATTTTGCACTTCTTGATCTTGGATTTTTCTGTATCTCTTCTTTATTTGGAGTAATCATTTTTTGTACAACCCTAAAAGGAGCCAATTTTATGTCTGAAGACTTAATAGGAATTTTTTTTGGTATAAAATCTGTCTTCATTCGAAGTTTTGTATATTTTTTTATAACTCTATCTTCTAATGAATGAAAACTAATTACTACTAATCGGCCTTTCGGTTTCAAAGCATTAAATGCAATTGGGAGAGCATTCTCTAATTCTTCAATCTCTTTATTAACTTGAATTCTTAAAGCCTGGAATGTTTTTGTCGATGGATCTTTTTTTAAATTTTTGATTGGAACTGTATTTTTAATTAACTCTGTCAATTCCGATGTCATTTTTATTGGGCCCTTATTTTCTCTATACTCAATAATGGCTTTTACAATTCTTTTAGAAAACTTTTCTTCTCCGAATGTTTTAAGTATGTCTACCAGGTCTTGCGCTTTGTATGTATTTAAAACTTCTGCAGCTGTAATTCCTCTACTTTGATCCATCCTCATATCTAAAGAAGCATCTAATTTAAAACTAAATCCTCTCTTAGCTTCGTCAACTTGTGGTGATGAAATTCCTAAATCCATTAAAATACCATCCAATTTTTTAATATTTTTTTTTTTAAAATTTTGTCCATTTCTGAAAATGAACAATGTTCAATTTCAAATCTTTTATCTTTTATTTTTTTTCCTTCTTTTATTGCATCTAAATCCTTATCGAATGCTATTAATCTTCCTTCATTTCCAAGTAACTTTAATATTTGCTTAGAATGCCCACCTCTTCCAAAAGTACAATCTAGATAAGTACCGTTTGATACAATAGACAAAGCATTGATTGCCTCTTCTAACATAACTGGGATATGAGAATTAACGGTCATAAAGAGAACCCTCCTAATTCGTCAGGAAGCTCTTCTTTATCATTGATTTTGATTTGTTTAATTTGTTTGTTCCATGCTTCTATACTCCAAAGCTCAAAGTGACTTCCTTGCCCAACAAATATTAAAGTTTTTTTAATACCAGCATAGTCTCTTAAAGCAGCTGAAATTAATAATCTCCCGGAATTATCAGAGCAGATATCTTCAGCATAACCAACCAATAATCTTTGCAATCCACTTGATTTTTTATCAAAACTAGAAAATTGCATTACTTTTCGTTGAATAGGATTCCAAGCAGTAACTGGATATAAAAGAAGGCATCCATGAGGATGTGCAGTCAATACTAGCGATCCGATTAGTAATTCCTCTCTATATTTAGTTGGAATTGCTAACCTATTTTTTCCATCAATATTTAGAAGTGTTGCGCCTTTAAACATATGTGTACCTAAAAAGATGGGAAATTACTGAACGCCCTTAGTCTCGTTAAATAATTTCCCACAAATAACCACTTTTTCCCTTACAGGTCCACTATAAACAAAAAAAAAGCGCTTTACAAGCGCTTTTTTTAAATTTTCTTTATTCATCAATAAGTTAGATATTAGTTTAAGTTGACCGATAAGCCGGGTTCTGTCTTGGACAGTCATTCATCTAGGCATACAATTGCTTATATGCTCAAGCAGCCTACCCGGTAACAACACGAGCAGTGTCAGTGCTACCCTATTTGGCCTTGCTCCGAGTGGAGGTTACCGCGTTTCACCGTAACTTAATACGCTCGTCTCTGTGGCCCTGTTCCTCACCTCGCGGCGTATGGCTGTTAGCCATCACTCTGCTCTTTGGAGCCCGGACTTTCCTCTACATAGAAAACTATATAGCGACTGTCTGGTCAACTTAAGTTTTCATTTTATCACTCTTAACTATATTTCTGATAATTGCCAAGATAAAGTTTCTTCTGCAAAAAGAGGAATTATTTCTTTATTTCCTACTTGAATTCTAGCTGGTATTTTAAATTCTTTTTTTGTTAGTTTAATCTTTGACTTATTAGAAGGTAGTTTATAAAAATCCGATCCATACTTACTGCTGAAATTCTCTAATTTTTCCAAGGCATTTTCTGTTTCAAAAATTGAGGCATATAATTCCATTGCAGATAAAGCCGAATATATACCTGCGCATCCACAACTACTCTCTTTTTCATGTTTAAAATGAGGTGCGCTATCAGTTCCAAGAAAGAATTTAGGAGATCCGGAAGTGGCTGCTTTTACTATTGCTAATCGATCTTCTGATCTTTTAAGAATTGGTAAACAATAATGATGCGGTTTAATTCCGTGAGATAGTAAATCATTTCTGTCAAAAAGTAAGTGTTGAGGCGTAATAGTTGCAAACACTTTATCTCCAGAATCAAAAACAAACTCTACCGCTTCTTTTGAAGAGATATGTTCAACTACAATCCTTAAATTTGGAAATTCTCCATGTATTTGACTCAAATTTCTATCAATAAAAACTTTCTCTCTATCAAAAATATCTACATTTTTATCATTAGATTCAGCGTGAACTAGCAAAGGTACATCAAATTTTTCCATTAATTCGAAAATATTGAAACAATTTTCAATCGCATCAACTCCATCTGCTGAGTTGGTGGTCACACCTGATGGATATAATTTAATAGCATGAACTAGACTGGACTCACTCACTTTTCTTATTTCATCTATATTTAATGCGTTATTAAAAAAAAGAGTCATCAATGGTTCAAAATTTAAATCTTTAGTATTCTTTTTAATCTCTTGGTAATAAATTTCAGCTTGATGAACACTTTTAATAGGATCTTTTAGGTTTGGCATGACAATTGCCCTAGCAAATTGTTTTTGTGTATCTTTCACAACATGTTTAAGAATATCTCCTTCACGAAGATGAAGGTGCATATCGTCAGGCTTAGTAATAATTAATTCTGTCATTTTTTTAATTCCAATGCTTGATTATAGACTTCCTTTTTATTTTTCTTAAAAATTTTGGAAATAAGTTTTACTGATTGATTTAAAGGCAACTCCTTTATCATAACCTCTAAAGCTTCATTTAAAGATAATGTTTTAAAATTTTCAATCTCTCTTATTTTGGCATTAAAGATGATAACAAATTCTCCTTTTTGCTCCTCAGGATTACTTTCCAACCTCTCTATTATAGATATAATATTATCTTTATATATTGTTTCATATATCTTAGTTAACTCTCTTGCAATAAATAACTTATAAGAAGAACCAAAAATATTTTTTATTAAGAAAAGAGTTTTCAAAATTCTATGTGGTGATTCAAAAATAATTATTGGTAAATCTTGATTATATATTTCCTCTAAGACTTTTTTACATTTTCCAGATGTATTAGGCAGAAAACCATAAAATTTAAATTGAGTTGTTTGAATTCCTGATACAGAAAAAGCTGAAGTAATTGAGGATGGTCCAGGTATTGGAGAAACTTTAATTTTTTGTTCTAAGGCTTGATTTACCAAAAAAGCTCCTGGATCACTTATAGCAGGTGTTCCTGCATCTGATGCAAATGCTATTGAATTACCATTTAATAATTTATTAATTAAAAAATCAGTCTTACTTTTTTCATTATGTTGATGCAGTGATATCAACTTCTTCTTAATTTTAAAATGACTTAACAACCTGCTCGTTTTTCTAGTATCTTCACAAGCAATTATATCAACTTTTTTTAAAATCTCTAAAGCTCTGAAAGTAATATCGTCAAGATTACCGATAGGTGTTGCAACTAGGTATAGGGATGATTCCATAAAAATATTTAAGATTTAATTAATTTAGTTTCTAAAAAAATTTTTTAGTTATATAATTATTATTAATGAAATCATACAAGCTTTTCATACTTTTTATTTTATTTATCACTCACTTGATTGGGTGTGCTCCATCAACAATCACAGCAATACCTTTATCAATTGCGGATAGAAGATCAACAGAAGCACAAATTAATGATAATAAAATATTTTTAGCTGCATGGAATCCAATTCAAGAAATTGCTGATAGTGCTAATCAAAAAATTCATTTTAATATATTAGCATTTAATCAGGCTGTTCTTATTGTAGGACAGGCTCCAACTGAAAATATTAAAAATCAAGTAACAGAAGTAGTTCTAAAAATTAAAAATGTGAAAACAGTTCACAATAAAATGACGATTGGTAAAGTCGCAAAAATAAAACAACGCGCCAAAGATACCGTTACAACCACGAATGTTAAAACAAGATTATTTTTAAAAATTAAAAATGAAGTGCATCCACTTCATGTCAAAATTATGACTGAAAACGATATTATATATTTACTGGGCATAGTTAATGATAAAGAAGCTGACGAGGCGATTAGAGTTGCTAAATCATCTAAAGGTGTTAAATTAGTGGTGCCTTTATTTGAATTAGATGAAAGTGTTAAAAATAATTATTGATCTTAAGTTTTTTATGCTTTATCATTTGATTTCAAGTAATAATTTCAATGAACCAAACACCATAATTTCATATAAAAATTTTAAAAGTAAATTTAATAATTATGAGCAATAGTATTTCTCATCTAACTGATGAAACATTTGAAGAAGAAGTACTCCAATCAAATATACCTGTTTTGGTAGATTATTGGGCAGAGTGGTGTGGGCCTTGTAAAATGATAGCTCCTATCCTCGACTCCTTAACAGATGAATACGATGGAAAGTTGAAGATATCTAAATTAAATATAGATGATAATCAAAAAACTCCTCAAAAATATGGTGTTCGAGGAATTCCAACGCTAATGATTTTTAAAAATGGAAACGTTGAAGCTACCAAAGTTGGTGCTTTATCAAAATCTCAATTAACAGCTTTTATTGACAGTAATTTATAAAAAAATATGCATTTATCAGACTTAAAACATTTACCCGTTGCCGAAATTGTAGATTTAGCAATAGCTGACAAAATAGAAAATACAGGAAGAATGCGTAAACAAGACCTTATATTTGCCATTCTTAAAAATAAAGCAAAAAATGGAGAAACTCTTGCTGGTGATGGGACTTTAGAAGTCCTTCAAGATGGCTTTGGATTTTTAAGATCTCCCGAAGCATCTTATTTAGCTGGACCAGATGATATTTATGTATCGCCATCACAAATTAGACGTTTTAATCTTCATACTGGAGATACAATTGAAGGTGAAATTAGAACTCCAAAAGATAGTGAGCGTTATTTTGCTTTAGTTAAAGTTGATAAAGTTAATAATGATGCTCCAGAAAATACTAAAAATAAAATTTTATTCGAAAATCTCACTCCTTTATTTCCAACAGAACCACTAACACTTGAAAGAGACTCGGGAGGAGAAGAAAATAACACTAGTCGTGTGATAGACATGATTGCCCCGATTGGGAAAGGTCAACGTGGACTTATAGTTGCAAGTCCAAAAAGTGGTAAAACGGTCATGTTGCAAAATATCGCCCACGCAATAACTTCTAATCACCCAGATGTTTCATTAATAGTTTTATTAATTGATGAAAGACCTGAAGAAGTTACTGAAATGACTCGTTCAGTTAAGGGTGAGGTTGTAGCATCAACATTTGATGAGCCTGCAACAAGACATGTTCAAGTTGCCGATATGGTCCTTGAGAAAGCAAAGAGATTAATCGAACATAAGAAAGATGTTGTTATTCTTTTGGATTCTATAACAAGGCTGGCAAGAGCATATAACACCGTAATACCTTCATCTGGAAAAGTTCTTACTGGTGGAGTTGATGCTAATGCTCTTCAAAAACCTAAACGTTTTTTTGGAGCAGCAAGAAATATAGAAGAAGGAGGATCCTTAACGATACTAGCAACGGCTTTAGTTGAAACAGGTTCAAGAATGGATGATGTAATTTACGAAGAATTTAAAGGTACTGGTAATATGGAAATCCATCTAGACCGAAAAATGGCAGAAAAAAGGACATATCCAGCCATTAATGTTAACAAATCAGGTACTCGTCGCGAAGAATTATTAATACCACAAGATATTCTGCAAAAAATTTGGGTCCTACGAAAATTACTTTACCCAATGGAAGATTTAGAAGCAATGGAATTTTTATTAGATAAAGTAAAATCAACAAAAAATAATGATGATTTCTTTAATAGTATGAGAAAGTAAAGTTAAATTAGTAATTGATTTTTTAATTAAAATCAATGATAATTCATCCTTTCAAATTAATAATACAATTTAAAACATGAAAAAAGATATACATCCTAATTATCCAGAAGTTAATGTAGTCTGCAGTTGTGGAAATAAATTCAAAACACAATCGACTATTGGTAAGGATATGACAATTGAAGTTTGTTCAAAATGTCATCCATTTTATACTGGAAAACAAAAAATTCTTGATACTGCTGGTAGAGTTGAAAAATTTAAACAAAAATATGGAATGTAAAATTTCCAAGATTTATATCTAAAAAAAGCAGCCTAGCTGCTTTTTTTTGTTTATGATGTCTTAATATGAAATTTGATCTTGAACATGACTGGCAAGGAAATATGTCAACACCTAGAAAAAATCTAGGTGAAAAAACTAAACTACATTTATTTTTTGTACTGTCATTAATTTTTCTCTTGACAGGATTAATTGGTCACCAACCTTGGCGACCACTGGAATCCACATCAATAAGCATTATTCTTGATATTATTCAAAATAATCACATAATTCTCCCAATGGCAGCAAGCGAAGATTTTATAACAAACCCGCCATTATATTCTTATGTTGGAGCAGCATTTGGAAAACTTTTTTCGCCAATACTTCCACTTCATGACGCAGCTAGACTTTCTAATATTTTTTGGTTATCACTTACTTTAATAAGTCTTGGCTTAATGACAAGAGAATTATGGGGTGAAGGTTTTGGACGTCAAGCTGGTTTAATTTTTATAGGCTCAGTTGGTTTAATACTTAATATTCATAGCTTAATTCCAGAAATAGCTTCACTCTTAGGATATACCATGAGTCTTTATGGGTTTTCGTTATATTTTAGAAGACCTTTTAGAGCAAGTATGGTACTTGGTTTTGGATCAAGTATAGCTTTTCTCTCGGGAGGTATTATCCCTTTATTAGTTATCTTTTTTACATCTTTATGTTTACTAATTTTCAATAATTGGAGAAATAAAAGATATTTTATTTTTATTGCATTTTCAGTTTTTATAACTATTTTAATTATAAGCCCATGGTTATACTCTTTTAATTATTTAAAACCTGATCTCTTCAGTGCTTGGTTAACATCAATAGCATTTTCATCAAAATTATTATTTAATTACCATCTTCAAGGAATTTTATGGTTTACATGGCCAGCACTTCCACTATCGATTTGGTTAATTATTAAAGACTATAAAGAAATCTTAAATAAGAAAAAATTACAAATACCAATTATTTTCTTAATAGTATTACTCACTATATTATCAATAACAAGTGAACCAAATCAAACAAATCTTATTTCTTTTACTATTCCATTATCAATTATTGCAGTTGGGGCAATAGATAGGTTAAATAGAAGTGCTGCTAACGCTTTAAATTGGTTCGGTATTTTAATTTTTGGTTTCATTGGTTTTTTAATTTGGTTAGGTTGGTTTGCAATGATAACTGAAATACCTCAAAAAATTTATGAGCGTATGTTTTTTCAATCTGCGAATTATATTGCTGAATTTAAATTATTTAGTTTTCTATTTGCTGGAGTTATAACTTCATTATGGCTAGCTTCTATCATTAAGTTTAAAATTACTAATCGATCAGTAATATCTAATTGGGCAATTGGAATTACAATGGTATGGGTTACTTTAATTATGCTTTGGACTCCATTTATTGACAATCGAAAAGACTATAAATTAATTTTTACTGATGTAAAACAACAACTTATAAAAAGTTCGACTTGTGTTTATGTTCACAACTTTTCTGATAGCCAAATAAATTTACTTCACTACTATACTGGAATTAAAGGTATTAATTCAAATTTAGAGAATAAAGCATGTAGATTAGCCTTAATATCATTAACAAAAGAAAAAGAAATACCGGCAGAATATAAATTGTGGGGGGAGATTTGGACTGGAAAACGTTTAATTGATAAAAATTATTTTGTTTTATTAGTTAAGTAAGTTACTCTTTCAAATATTTTTTTACTGCATCATTAACCATGTCATCCAAATTATTATCTTCTGGATTTGATGAACTAACGTATTCAACAATTTCTTTTCTCATCACCGGAGGCCAAAATTTTTTTAAATGTGTCGCAATATCTTTTGTTGCTTGTTCTTTATCAGGATAGCTTTTAAAAAAACCTCCTATTTGGTTTGCCATAGTAATTAAATGATTTTTTTTCATTGCAGAATTTTACTCTATTATTCTTTCATTGTGACTATAAATTGTATATCTTGACTCTCTGGCAAAACCAATTAGAGTTATTCCTAAATTTTCAGCTAGTCTTATAGCTAAACCAGTTGGAGCAGATATTGCAACCAAAAGATTTAATTTTAAATGAGCAATTTTCTGAACCATTTCATAGCTTGCCCTGCTTGATGTAATAACAAAAGAATCTTCAGTAACTTCATCTTTTAAGCTAGCCCCAATTAATTTATCTAAAGCTATATGCCTACCTACATCTTCTCGAGTTATTTTTATTATGCCATTATTTTGACATAAAGCAGAAGCATGAGTTGCCCCAGTTTTTTTTTGTAATATTTGGTTTTTTGAAAAAATTTCTAATGCTTTTAAGATATTTTTAGAATCAAACTGATGATTTGGGGTTTGTATTTTTGGTATTCTCATTGCTTGAGATAAACTTTCTGCTCCACAAAGTCCACATCCAGTTCTACCTGTTAAATTTCTTCTTATTTCTTTTAGTTTTGCAAAATGCTCTGAAGTTATTTCTATATTCAATTCAATACCATTATTTTGTTTTTCTATTTCAATAGAATATACATCAGATAATTTCTTTACAATTCCTTCAGTAATAGAAAATCCTAGTGCAAAATCTTCTAAATTAGATGGCGTCCCCATCATTACAACATGTGATATACCATTGTAAATTAAAGCAATAGGTGTTTCTTCAGCAACACTTTCAATAATTTCTTTTTTTAAAGATGTACTTTTATATGCCTTTGAATTTGTTACTGACTGTTTTGTTTGGA
>JAOMCC010000022.1 GCA_028344855.1 Nitrosomonadales bacterium
CGGAAGCCGAAGCAAAAGGCCTAAGTCAGTTTGAGTTCACAAACAAAGCAGGTAAAACTCAAATTTATGCTACTGGTATTAAGCCATCAGCAGATACTGTATTAGCGAATCAGGAAGCTCAGGTATTTGAAGAGCTACCAGAAATTTTACCTACAGCAGAAACTGATACTCTTCCACCATTAGAAACTCCGACTACTGCAAAAATTGAAACTGAACAAGTTGAAAAAGTTGTTGATATCAGATTGCGTGAAGCTAAACCTTTAAATGATTTTCAAAGGGCATATGTTAATGCTTTAATAGAAGGACAAAAAATGTTTGAATACACTGACCCAAAAGGTAAAACGTCAGTTTACAAAACTAATGAGCAAGGTTTTAAAGCAGCCGGTTTTGTTGAAAACCCTGCCGATGTAATAGACCAAGAAGCGCAAGAAAGTTTAGAGGCTACAAACGAAAGTTTGAGAGACCCATTTGCTGCTCCAGGGAGTGCGAATAGAGCATTTAAAGTAAATAAAAATAAAGGTGTAGATACTTCTGAAGATCAATATTATTTATCTGGTGTATTAACATCTGAATCTAATGAATTATGTGTGGTGATAACACCGATTGGAGAATCAAAAATTTATCATGTAGGTGAAAAAATTAACAATGACACAACTATTACTGGTATTTATGCCAATGCAATTA
Organism: Nitrosomonadales bacterium; assembly: GCA_028344855.1. Taxonomy (GTDB): domain Bacteria; phylum Pseudomonadota; class Gammaproteobacteria; order Burkholderiales; family Methylophilaceae; genus BACL14. The sequence continues at coordinate 685 of JAOMCC010000022.1, forward strand.
TGATTAACGGCTCAACAAAAAAGATATTGATCGGTGATGAAATACAATAATTATAAATTTCCCCTGATTCTTTTAATCGCTATCTTCTTAGTTGGCTGCGTCCCTGAGGCAGTTAAAAAAGATGATATCAAAAGAACAGCATATGAAACTAGACAGGAAGTCATTGAGCTTCAAGAGCAAGATCCGATGGATCCGGGAAGTCTATCTTTAATTGAACCACAAAATGCTGGACAAACTAGAAGTGTTGTAGAAATCCAAGGTAATCAAAAAGGTGTTAAATTTACTGATGATTCCTGGCAAGACTATCCAATTTGGTTAAATTTAAATGTGGTACCTTTAAGAACATTTTTTGGACTACTTGAGGAATTAACCGGATTAAATTTTATAATTGGAGATGAAGTAACAGGCGATATAACCCTTAAATTAAATAATGTAAATTGGATTGAAGTTTTTGAGATGGTTTTAAGAGAAAAAAATCTAATTCATGATATTAACCCTTCAGGAAGTGTAATTACCGTTCATACTCATGAGTTTATTGGTAAGCAAAGCTCATCTTATGAGTCTGCATTAGCTGCAAAAATTAAAGTGATAAATTCTTTATCAGCACTCGATACAAAATCAACGGCAATTTTTAAACTTAATTACACAAAACCCGATGTCCTTGCAAAACAATTAACTGAGGTGATTGCAACTTTAGAAGCGGGTGGAGATGGAGAAGTTGCTGATAAACGAGCATCTTTTGTTATTGATACAAGAACAAATTCATTAATAGTTCAAGCTTCACCCACTGACATGGAATGGATAAAGACCACAATAGATAGTCTAGATAAACCAACAAAACAAGTAATGGTTGAGGTATTTATAGTTGAGGCAACTGATACATTCCAGACTCAATTGGGCTCGAGAATCAGCATGTACGCAGATAGATTAGGAAGTTCTGATGTCTTAAAAAGATCAAAAATAGTTGGTGGTTTATTAAATCCCCCAATAGCAATGGGAGGGGTTCATGCAGGAACCCAAGCTGGTGGATTAACCAAAAATACCATTGCAGATCCATCAGGAAGTATTGTGGGAACTTTCCTTGGAAATAGCACTGAACTTAGATTTGAATTGCAAGCCATGCAAAATGAAAGTTTAATTAAAATTGTGTCAAATCCAAAATTATTTATCATTGATAATGAAAGTGGTGAAATAGAAGATGGTCAAGAAGTACCTTACAGTCTTGCAGCTGCGGCAGGTGCTACTCCTACAACTGCATTTAAGAATGCCTCATTAATGATGAAAATTACCCCATCCATTATTCCTGATGGAAACATTTTTCTTGATATAGAAGTTAACAACGATTCTGTTGCTCCAACATCGACAGGTACCCCTACAATAAACAAGAAAGCCATTAAAACAAAACTATTAGTAGCAGATGGGGGTGTTGCGATGATAGGTGGAATAAATAAGCAAACGGATACATCAACTCAGGCAGGTGTTCCATTTTTTCAAGATATACCTATTTTAGGAAATATGTTTAAAAATTCTGATGATACAGCTAAGAAAAATATTCTTTATATATTTATAGCTCCGAAGGTTCTAAATTAAAACTTTATAAAAATATGAGTCGAGATCAAATACAAACACTTAAAGAAGAGCTTGCCAGCCAAGTCTTAGAACTCGGATTAATCGAAGCAGACAAGTTTGAAAAGGGATCAAAGCATGCATCTAATACAGGTGCTAGCACTTTTGATTTATTAGTGAAAGATGGTGATGTTACAGTTGAAAGTCTTTTAAAAAGCTTATCAGATAAATATAACATTCCATTTGAATTAAATCCGCAACCCTTATTACCTGAAATTAAAAAATTTCCTGTGGCTTTTTGTTTGAAGAATGGAGTTATTCCAATCACTGAAGAACCAAATACTATTGAATTTGGTTTATGTCACCCAGGTTCTCTAAATGCTCTAAAAAATCTTAGTTTAATGATTGGAAAAAAAACAAAAGCTAAATTTATACCCCCAGAATTTATATTTCAATCTATTTCACAAAAACATATCCATACTGTAGGTGAAATGGAAAAATCTGAATTAGTTAAAAAAGAGGAAGCAGCAAAGCAACCACAAAAGACTATTATTAAACAGTCAAATAAAGCAGTTAAATTAGATATGGATAGTATTAAATCAAATAAGAAAGAGCCTGAACCAGAGTTAGATCTAGCTGCCTTAGGAAAAAAAACTAAAGAAGATGACATACCTCAAGCTATCCTTCAAACACCAACAAAAGAAGAGCCAAAAAAACCCGAAATTGATTTAGATGCGCTAAAAGAATCAAGTAAAAAAATTGAAGAGAGAACGCCACCTAAACTTGATTTAACTAAGGACACTAAAAGTACTAAAGATACTAAAGATTCAAAAGATACAAAATCAAAAAAAGAAGAAGCAGTTACTGAGATTGCAGGAGATGTTGTTAATGTAGTAGATGATATTTTGTCCGAAGCAGTTCAAACAGGTATCAGTGATATACATATAGAAATATTTAAAGAAGCAGCACAGATTCGATTTAGAGGCAATGGGTCAATGTTGGCACAAACTCAATATAGAAGCTTTATCACAAAAAATTACAATGCTGTAATTGCAAGAATTAAAATTTTAGCAAATCTCGATATTGCCGAGAGACGGTTACCTCAAGATGGAAAGATATCCTATCAAGCCAAAGATGGAACTGAAGTAGATTTTCGTATATCGATCTTACCTACCAGCCTTGGTGAGAGAGTTGTTATTCGTATTTTAAATTCTTCATCTTTAGCTGTAACTATTAGTGCTCTTGGATTTACTAAGAAACAAGAAGATGAATTTATTAAAACTGTTGAAGCTCCCCAAGGAATGGTTTTAGTAACGGGCCCAACAGGAAGTGGTAAATCCACCACTTTATATGGTGCTATGAATTATCTAAATAAGCCCGATGTTAATATTTTAACTGCGGAAGATCCGGTGGAATATACAATGAGTGGTATATCTCAAGTCCAAGTTAGAGAAGACATTGGACTTACCTTTGCTAGTGCATTACGATCTTTTTTAAGACAGGATCCAGAAATTATTTTAGTTGGTGAGATTCGTGATGCTGAAACGGCAGATATTGCTTCAAAAGCTGCATTAACTGGTCATTTAGTATTAAGTACTTTACATACCAACAGTGCAGTCGGTGCTATTAGTCGTTTAGTAAATATGGGGCTGCCTCCATATCTAGTGTCAAGTGCATTGTCACTTGTGGTGGCGCAAAGATTGATTAGAAAAAATTGTGAAAAATGTAAAGAACCCGTTGATAAAAAAAATGAGGATGTTAAAAAATTTATGGGTGAATATAATATTGATGAAAATGCTAAATTATCTAAAGGTGCAGGCTGCAGCCATTGTAATGGCACAGGCTATAGTGGACGAATGGGTGTTCATGAGGTCTTAGTGGTTAATGAAGAGATTGCTGAAGCAATAAGTACCGGAAAAACTGAGCAAGATATTCTCGAAATTGCAACTAATTCTGGTTTTATTCCAATTTCAGAGAGTGGCAAAAGATTCTTAAATGATGGGACATTATCAATGGAAGAATTTTTACGTGTGATTCCTAAGGAAGATTAAATTATAAATGGCTAATTATCTATGAAATATGCATGGAAAGGTCTAAAGAATAATACGTTTGCTGAAGGTGAAATTGAAGCTGAGACTAAAGATGCAGCTATTTTTGAGCTTAAGCAAAATGGTACTATAGTTACAACAATTAGTGACGATGCACCGAAAAAGGATACTAAAAAAGAAGCACCTAAGAAAGCTGCAAAAGGTGGCTTGAAGATTTCCGATAAAGAACTTCTTTTATTCACTAAAAAATTAACAACAATGATGAAAGCTGGGTTAGCTATAGTACCTGCATTAGAAATGCTTAAAATTCAAACTGAAAATCCTGCTTTCACACCTGTTATTGATGATTTATTAATTCAAATTAATGCTGGAGTACCTTTATCAAACGCATTCGAAAAGTATCCATCTACATTTGATAATGTGTATATCAATTTAGTTAAAGCAGGTGAGGCAAGTGGTAATTTAGATACTTTTCTTGAAAGAATTACTCTTAATTTAGAAAAATCGATTTCAATAAAAAAAGCTATTAAGAGCGCTATGATGTACCCGATAATTTTGCTTTCGGTAGCCATAACTGTTGTTGGCGTCATGATGATTTTTGTAGTGCCAGTTTTTGTTGATATTTTTGGTAATGCTGGAGTAGAACTTCCTATGGCAACACAAATAGTAATGTCAATAAGTGATTTCTTAAGAAGTTGGACTGCACCAATTATTCTTGGAATTATTTTTGGATTGATCATGGTTATAAAGAAATGGCTTCAAGGAAATGCTGCATTAATGCAAAAATTTGATAAAGGTATGATGAAACTTCCTGTAGTGGGCCAATTAATTAGTGATGCAATTATGGCAAGAATTACAATGGTTTTGGCTAATCTAATTACTGGCGGTGTAAATTTAATTGAAGCTATGGAGATTGTTAAGAATTCTATTTCTAATACAAGAATCCAATCTTCACTTGAAAAAGTTAAACGTGATATTTTCTCTGGAAAACCTTTCTCATCAGCCTTAAGGGAAACAGAGGATTTTCCTGAGACAATGTGCGGCTTTATTGAGGTAGGAGAAGAGACAGGTAAATTAAACGAGATGTTGACAACAGTTTCAGTATATTACGAAGAAGAGTTTGATTCCTCTGTTGATAGTTTTTCTCAATTACTAGAACCACTAATGATTGTTTTTTTAGGTTTAGTTATTGGTTTTATTCTAGTTGCCATGTATACCCCGATATTTAAAATGGGAACTGCAGTTTAATGCAATTTATAGTTTTTTTTTAACTCTATTTTTAGTAATAAATTCAACAAAAGTTCATGCTAATTCTTTTTACGAATATTTTGTAACACAGCAAAAAATTAAACATGACGATCTAGGGAAAAATTCAAATATTAGAGTAAGTAATTTTTATAATATTGATTTGATTATTTCGTCAACTCCCTCAATTAAATTTTATACAGAGATACTAGAAAAGGAAGGCTTACCTATTGATTTAGCTGTAATTCCTCTTATAGAAAGCGGCAATAATCCACAAGCTAGGTCACCAAAAAATGCTCTTGGATTATGGCAATTTATCCCTTCTACAGCAAAAGAGTGGGGTTTAGCTTCTAACAAAGCTGATAATAGAAAGAATGTTATAAAGTCCACACAGATAGCAATTAAATATTTGAAGTATCTTCATAATCAATTAAATGATTGGAATTTAACTTTAGCTGCATATAATTGGGGTATTGGTTCTGTTAAAAAAGCATTAAAAAAAGGATTAGTTACAAATAAAATTATTAATTTAAGGAAGCTACCTCTTGAAACAAGAAAGTATTTAGTTGCATTTCATCACTTAAATCGCATTATTACTAATAATAAAAGTAACGCTAAATTAAATAAGTTTCCAAATGTTCAATATTTTGTAAGTGTCAAACAACAAAATATTTCAAATTATATTTCATCAGAAAACTTGAAAGATATAGATAATTCAGTGTTAAAACATATTAATGGATATGATGTTTTTGATAAAGACAATAAAGGTAGTGAGGTCCTTCTTCCATCTAAAGAATTTCAAGAATACTTTTCAATTAAAGAAATATCATATAAAAAGTCTCTTTCAAAAAAAAGTTGCCCAAAAAAATATTACAAAGCAAAATATCGTGATACATTGGTAAAATTAGCAAAAAGATATAATATAAAAATGGATTTATTAAAAGAAATGAATCCTCAAATAAGTTTTCTTAGACCAGGAATGAATGTTAAATTATGTAAGTAATTTTGTATTATAATTAAATAATTAAGTAAATAATTTAGGAAAATATAAATGAATAAATATAACGACAATTTATTAAGACTAATAACTATCAAATTTGTAATATTTTTTGCCTTTTTTAGTGTTACATCAGTTGTTATGGCCGATACAGATGAGGGTATTGGAGTCATACCACTTCCTTCGATAGAACTCGATGTACTTTCTGAAACAGATGGTAGTACTTATGACGAAGCAATAGAATATGCTGAGGATACATCTAAACTTACAGATGAAGAAAAAGCAGATAGAGCAAAGTACGAAGAGATTGAGGCGACAGTAAAGTCAGAAATAGGATCAACTGCTGTTTCATCAGGTATGTTAGCTGACACAATTTCTACTGTGGCTGCTCTTTTAGGCGTTGATGTAAAAGTTGATTATGACAAGAAATCAGGATTAAGTTGTTTTAGTCTAGACTCTAGTGGTAGTTTAAATATAGTATCTTGCTCAGAAGATGGCGAAGTACTTTCGGCGTGTGATGCAACAGCAGCAGATGATTGGAAGAGTGCCACAATTAGCTGTTCAGGCTTTGAGTTAACCGCTAGTGTAGTTGAATAAAATTAATCATTAAACATTTTGGGAATATTTTTGGGAATATATATTGAAAAAAGATGACAAAAAAATATTAGGATTTACCCTTATTGAGTTATTAGTTGTTGTTGGAATACTTTCAGTTTTGGCAGCAGTTGGAATCCCATGGTATCAAGGGTATAAAATTGAAGCAAAAGAAAAGCAAGCTGTAAATAATTTGCAATCGATCAAATTATCTCAGTCACAGTATTTTAGAGATCATGATAATTATTTTCCATGCCCAGTTACGGATATTGATACTACTAAGATTGACGAGCAATTTTTTGGAGGAAATGGTGACTTAAATCAAGGTGCCTATGAATACAAAATTACAGGTGGATGTGGATCTTATAATATACTAGCGACCCCAAAAAGTTCTTAGTATTAATTGTTTTGAATTAGCTTAATGGAATTTTTACTAGCTGATTATCTTACCGCTCTATTTATTTTCTTTGGTGCTATTTTATATTCTTCCGTCGGTCATGGAGGAGCTTCAGCTTATATAGCAATAATGTCATTAATGGGTACTCCATCATTATCTATTAAACCAATTGGATTAGTTTTAAATATTTTAGTGTCATCTATTAGTAGTTTTCGTTTTATTAAAAATAAATTATTTAGTTTAAAAGTTTTTTTGCCTGTAGTTCTAGGGTCTGTACCAACTGCATTTCTGGGGGGATATATTCAATTAGCACCTGAAGTTTATAAGCCATTAGTAGGTTTTATCTTATTGTTTGCAGGCGCTCAATTTTTATTTAATTTTTCCCAATATTTTAATATCAAATCAAATGAACCAGTTAATCCATTAATTGGAATTTTAGCTGGTTTAATTATTGGACTTCTTTCAGGATTAACTGGAACAGGAGGGGGAATCTTTCTATCTCCACTAATTTTAATTCTTGGCTGGACTACAATCAAAGGAGCTTCAGGCACAGCTGCTGCATTTATTTTCTTCAATTCAGTATCAGGTCTTATAGGTAACATAGCATCTGTTAATTTAATCCCAAATACCATATTCTTATTTTTGTTTGCTGTATTGTTTGGAGTAATCATAGGTACTCAGCTTGGAATTAAAATTCTAAATGAAAATAATGTAAAAAAAGCTTTAGGCCTTGTATTAATTGTTGCTGGGCTAAAATTTATTTTGATGTAATCTATTTATCGTAAGATAAAATTATGTACCCATGGTATGCTGAATTTGTAAAATTTAATTAAAAGGAAAAGTATATGGCTATTCGAATTGGTGATGAAGCACCTAATTTTAATGTTAATACTACTGAGGGTGAAATTGATTTCCATAAATGGATTGATAGTAGTTGGGCTATACTTTTTTCACATCCTAAGGATTTTACGCCAGTATGTACAACTGAGTTAGGTTATGTGGCAAAGCTTAAACCAGAATTTGATAAAAAAAATACAAAAGTTATCGGTCTTAGCACAGATTCTGTTGAGGATCATTTAAGCTGGGCTAGTGATATTAGTGAGACACAAGGTTATGAGATGAATTTTCCTTTAATTGGGGATGATAATTTAATTGTTTCTAAGCTATACGATATGATTCATCCAAATGCAACACCAGGGGAAAGAACAGCCCAAGATAATGCAACTATTCGATCTGTTTTTATCATTGGTCCTGATAAGTTAGTAAAAGCAATGCTGGTTTACCCAATGAGTGCAGGTAGAAGTTTTGATGAAATACTTAGATTGTTAGATGCCCTTCAAATAAATGCAGAATATCAGGTTGCTACTCCTGTTAATTGGAAATCTGGTGATGACGTAGTTATTCCACCTACAGTAAGTGATGAAGAAGCTACTAAAAAGTATCCTGAGGGATATAAGACTCTTAAACCTTATCTTCGATTAGTAAAAAGTCCAAAAAGGTAAAATTACTTTAAAATATGATAACTAAATTTAGTAAACATTTCTTTTGGTTATTTTTAATTATTGGCTTTTTTTTATCTTTATTTTTAGTTCTGAATGAGTATTTTTCCCATCAAATTTTTATAGAAGAATATCAAAGACAAATGAATTTTTGTATTGAATCAAATCAAAAATGTGATATTGATAAATTGGTTGATAGAAAAAAAGAAGATTTAAATGCTAATCAATTAAAGTTAGTCGAATTAAACATGTTGATTATAAATTTTAAGAATTATCTTATAAATATTTTAATAATTTTTGGAATATTTATTTTAATTGCAGTTATTCCATCAATTATAAATATTTATAGTGATATCAAATCAAGAATTAGATTAATTAGATAAATTAAATACTTTTAGTTTTAAGCCAGATTGAGCCTTTGGTATCAGTAGCAGAAACTGTAACTGTACCTGTTTCATCAGGACTAAAATTAAACTTTAGATAAGGATCCTGGCTCATACTAATTCCATTTTCGGCAACTAGAAGAGATTCACCATTAAAATCATATCTTACTTGAGTAACAATCCATTCTGGAACAAACCATCCATTAATTGAATCTTTTTGTAATCCATTAAAATTAGGATGTTTAATTCGAGTTGTAAGATAATCTTTTTTAGCTTTTACCAAAATCTTTCCAAGATCTTTAGTTAATTTTGGATCTTGGCTATTCATATAGCCACTGCATCCACCTGAAGCCCTTATGGCTACCTTACTCATATATAATTTACCTTCACTATCTTCACCTACTACTCTTACAAATGAATCTGTTTCCATTCTAATTCTTGTTGAAAGATCAAGTTCTTGAGTTTTTCTAGTAAGGTGATATGTTGCTGCCTTTTGATCTGGGTTGCTATCTATGATAAGAATTAACTTTTTTATTTCAACATTAGGTTGTTTAGTTATTTTAATATTAACTGGAACTTGTGCTCCACTTGAAGCACGTTTTGGACCATCAATCTTTAAAAAATCAACTTCGTTTATTACCTTATTTTTAAACATTCTTTCTTTTAAAAAAGGCCATACATCTGGATTCGCATCAGCGTTTGCAATTACTGAGGTAGCAGCAAATATTGCGAATATTAAAAATTGTTTTATAAAGTTCATAAATTTACTCGTTTTCAACTTAATTTAACTTAACAATACTCTCAATACATCTAAATGTCTAACATATGACATTCAAATAATTTCTATTTTAAAGGTTTCTTTTGACTTGATTATATCAAGCAAGCGATCTATATTTGGGTGTTTACCTCTATTATCTTTAGCGTCTTTAACATGTTCACAATAAAGATTTAAGCCCTTAGTTGCTGCCTCTGTATTTAATTCTCCAAAAACTAAAAACAAGTGGTTGTATAACTTGATTGAACCTGAGCTACTTGGCCTGTTAAAAATAACGCCTGATTGATGACCTTTCTGATTGAGTATTTTTATTTCTTTGATATGATCGATATCTGGTAATTGCTTCAACATATCTTGAAAAAGATCCATTTATTATTTAAATTCTAAATGTTGATGATGTCATCAATTTTGATGTTGATTTCATTATTTTTTGAATAAAATATGGTAGCTCTTTAGCTCCCATCGATTTCGCTGATAATTCGTGTTTTTCCTCATCTTTTTTCATTTGTTTAATTATTGCGATTGTTTTTTTATCTTTAGAGGCAATTTTACTTAAATGATTTTCTAAGTGAGAAGACACTTGCTTTTCTGTTTCCGATAAAAATCCTAAATTATATTTTTCATCAATAATGCTTGCAATACTTCCGATAGTAAAAGAACCAAGATAAAGTAATGGATTAAGTCGACTTGTAGTACCGTTCAGTTCTTTGATTCTTGATTGACACCAAGATAAATGATCAAGCTCTTCATTTGCAGCTATCTCTAATTGTTCTTCAATTTTTTTATTGTTATTGAAAAAAAGTTGGCCTCGATACAAAGCTTGCGCACATATTTCTCCTGAATGATTAACTCTCATGTATTTAGCATGCTCTTCTTTCTCTTGAGAGGTTAAAGTCTGTGGATTATTTAAATTTCGATCAGGACGTGGCCTTTCCGACAAAGAAGAAACTGTGAGCGTCTTTAGCGCTTTATCAACTTCATTAATTATTGAATCAAGCATATAGTTATATTTAAATAGTTAATTTTTTTGGTAAAGATCAATACCTTTCAGTATGTTTAAAGCTTCTAAAAATTGCTTATCGTCTTTTTCACCAAATACGATAGGTTTAAAATTTCTTAATGCTTCAGCACCATTATCTGTTGGAACATTTTCTACTTCTTCTTTGGAAGATTCATCTTTATTCGGATCTTCAGGATTAGATAGCCTATTACTTAGGTCTGACTCTCGAACGGCGATGGTTTCCATTCCATCTTCAACAACTATATCTGGCTCAATTCCTTTAGCCTGAATTGATCTTCCCTTTGGAGTGAAGTATCTAGCAGTCGTAAGCTTAATTGCGGTGCCATTCATCATTGGGAGGATACTTTGAACAGAGCCTTTGCCAAAGCTTCTTGTCCCCACAATTAATGCACGTTTATGATCTTGAAGAGCACCTGCTACGATTTCTGATGCTGATGCAGAACCATTATTAATAAGAACAACCATTGGCGTATCTTTAATATCTGCTGGTAAATCCTTAAGAAAGTTATTCTTTTCCGGATCATTTCTGACAAAATTTTCTGGAGATGCAGTTAAATTCATTTTTGAATCAGGGGCTCTTCCTTCTGTGTAAACAACTAAATCACCTTCTTTTAAAAAAGCAGCAGACACAGCTACAGATGAATTTAAAAGTCCACCAGGATTATTTCTCATATCAAGAATAATTCCATTAAAAGCAAATTTATTTTCATCCCTTAGTTTTTTGAGCGCAATAGCTAAATCTTCACCAGTTCTCTCTTGGAATTGGGTTAATCTGATATAGGCATAATTAGGCTCAATAAGTTTAGCTTTCACACTTTTTGTTTTAATTTGGGCTCTCGTTATTTTTAAATCAAACGGACTATCAAGACCTTTTCTAAGAACTTGTAAA
>JAOMCC010000023.1 GCA_028344855.1 Nitrosomonadales bacterium
TTAATTCTAACCAAGGATCACCAGTTCTTAGTCCTTTACAAATCAGATCAATCTCTTTTATTTTAAGTAAGCTTGCCTCAATCTGTTTTTTTGAAAGTTGTTTTATAGCTTTTCGTACAAGCTCTTGCGACGAACCAAATATTCTTAATTCGATTAGTTTTGTATTTGTTATAGGTTCATTTAAAGAAAATTTTAATTTTGAGATAGCATTAAAAATCCACGAAAATAAACCATTTAACATTAAGGGATCTATTCCTTCTTCTTCGAAATATATTAGTGCTTGAACAGTTTTTTTACTTTTTCCTGTCATGCAAAAATTCAAAAGTTCAAAAGTATCAAATTTTGAACCATTTGATACAAGAGAAATTAATTTTTTAGCATTAATATCATTGTTATTATCTATTAATGATAATTTTATTAGTTCATTTTCTGCTGCTAACAAATTACCTAATGATAAGTTTGATAATAAAGATATTGATTCACTATCAAGATTCAAATTATGAAAATTTGCTCTGACCTTAACTGCATTTTCGATTTGATTAATGCTTGGTTCTTTTGCTTCAAATTCGATAGCAAATTTTTTTATATCCTTAAACCATGCAGATCTTAACAAATCTTTTGTGTTATTTTGAAAATGAAAAACATGTATATTTTCAGTACTTTCAGAAATTACTTTAATAAAAAATTTTTTAATTTCATCTGTAATTCTTCCGCCTGGAATATTTATATTAAATAGTATTTTATTTGAAAACAAAGAATTATTTTCAAATATTGGTTGTAGCTTTTCAATTTTTAAAGACGAATCAATTGTAATTTTTTGATATTCAAATTCTTCAATATCAGTTGATTCTTTGATAACCTTTTTAATATGATGCGAAACTACTGGCTCATTTCCAAGAATTATAAGAGAATTTTTTTTTGAATCCTGGAGTTTTTTAAGAATATTCCTTGGAGCAAGAATAGCTTCCATTACATTATTTTGAAACTGAAATACGAGTTACTATTGTTCTTATTAATTGCTCTTGCATACCTTCAATTAGGCGAGATTCTTCTTCTGTTTTTGCAATTATATTTTTATCATCATAAGTATAATCTCTTATTGTTTCTATAGCGATTAGTTCTCCCCACTCACCATCCTTTGGTTTAATCCTGAATGTTACTTTGTACGTTATTTGATACTCTTTTACTTTTCCTGATGAGCTCAGTGATAGAATTTTCTTAGAAAATGTATCATCAGTAATTTCAAGATTTTTTTGTGCATTTTTTGTTTCTATTCTAACTTTTGATTGTTTAAATCTTTTCTTTAATGATTTTACAAATTTTGGTGAGCCTCCAACAATAGAAATTGTTTCGAAATTTAGTTTATCAGACCCTCTGAATTGAAAGCCACATGAAGCAATACTTATTGATATGAAAATTAAGAATATATATTTTAAAATTTGTTCCATATTTTTTTGTTAACCAATAACAATATTAATAAGTTTATCCTTAACGTAGATAATTTTCTTAATTTTATCTTTATCATCTATAAATTTTTTAATACTTTCTATTTCAATTGCTTTTTCTTTTATTTGATTCTCTTTTTGTTCAGCAGATATTATCATATTTCCTCTAAGCTTTCCGTTAACTTGAATAACAATTTTAATCTCATCAAGAACTAATGCTGATTTTTCTACTGCAGGCCATGATATATCATCAATATTTGTGTTTGGTTTTATATACTCCCATAGTTCCGAAGTAATATGAGGAACAAATGGATTTAACATTAAAAGTATATTTTCCAGAACTTTTTGTTTTAAAGAATGAGGTAATTCTTCCTTTTTTTCACATTCATTTAGAAAATTTAAAAGCTCCATTATTGATGATATAACTGTATTAAAGCTATTTCTTCTTTCAAGATCATCGGTAACTTTTTTTATAGTTGCATTTAATTTAAAATTTAATTCTTTTTCAATTTTTCCTACTTCTATATTGCCATTATTTTTTTTAAAGTCTTTTTCAATATGACTATGGACAATAGCCCACAGTCTTTTTAGAAATCTGTGCGCTCCTTCAATACCTTTATCTGACCACTCTAAACTCTGCTCAGCTGGTGCAGCAAACATTATAAACAATCTAGCCGTATCTGCTCCGTATTTATCAATAAGTTCTTCTGGATTAACTGTATTACCTTGAGATTTTGACATCTTTGTCCCACCTTTAAGGACCATCCCTTGAGTTAATAATTTTTTAAATGGCTCTCTAGATTTAATTAAACCAATATCGCTTAATATTTTATTAAAAAATCTAGCATATAAGAGATGCAGAATTGCATGTTCGATACCACCAATATAAAAATCAACAGGGAGCCAATAATTTGTTCTATCATCAAGCATTTTACTTTCTTGATTAGGACACGCATATCTTGCAAAGTACCATGAGGATTCAAAAAAAGTGTCCATTGTGTCAGTCTCTCTTTTGGCATCTTTCCCACATTTTGGGCAAATACATGAATAAAAGTTAGACATATTATTTAATGGAGAACCAATATCAGAAGCATTCATTTTTACATCAACTGGAAGGGTAACAGGTAAGTCCTTTTCTTTTACTGGGACATCACCACAATCTTTGCAATAAATCATCGGAATAGGACACCCCCAATATCTTTGTCTAGAAATCCCCCAGTCACGAAGACGAAATTGTATTCTTTTTTTACCGGCTCCTAAAGCCTCTAATTTTGCTGCGATAGAATTTTGAGCTTCCTCACTTGGAAGATTATTGAATTCATTAGAATTAATCAGATTACCAGTTCCTATAAAAGCTTTGGTTCCATCATACTCATCTGATTTAATAACTTGTTGAATTGGAAGTTGATATTTCTGAGAGAATTCAAAATCTCTATCATCATGAGCAGGAACTGCCATTACTGCTCCTTCTCCATAACTTATTAACACATAATTAGCTATCCATATTGGTATATTTTTTTTTGTTATTGGGTGTATGGCAAATAATCCAGTATCAATGCCTTTCTTTTCAGCACTTGCTATTTGAGCTTCTGAAACACCAATTTTCTTACATTCTTCGATAAAATTTTTAATTTTCTTATCTTTTTTTGATGCTATTTGGCTAATTTTGTGTTCAGGAGCTATTGCAAGATAAGTTGCACCCATTAATGTATCCACTCTCGTTGTGAAAACCTTTAGAACTTCACCTAATTCAACTAGTTTAAAATTGATTTCACAGCCACTACTTTTACCAATCCAATTTTTTTGCATTATTTTTACTTGCTCAGGCCATTCATTTAAATCATCAAGTTCTTCTAGAAGCTCATCAGCATAATCAGTAATTTTCATAAAATATTGAGGTATTTCTTTTCTCTCAACTACTGCTCCTGATCGCCAACCCTTTCCGTCTACAACTTGTTCATTTGCAAGCACAGTTTTATCTATTGGATCCCAATTAACCATAGCGGTTTTCTTAAAAATTAAACCTTTTTCATAAAGCTTAATAAAAAGCCATTGTTCCCATCTGTAGTAATTTACATCACAGGTTGAAAGTTCTCGATCCCAATCTATTGACAGACCTAATTGTTTAAGTTGCAATCGCATATGTTCAATATTTTTGTTTGTCCATTTAGCTGGGGCTGTATTATTTTGAATAGCAGCATTTTCTGCTGGTAAACCAAATGCATCCCAACCCATTGGTTGTAAGACATTAAATCCTTTCATTCTTTTATATCGCGATATAACATCACCAATCGTATAGTTTCTTACATGCCCCATATGTAAATTACCACTGGGGTATGGAAACATAGATAGCACATAGAATTTAGGTTGATCTTTATTTTCTGTTACAGTAAATGAATTTAAATTCTTCCATTTAGTTTGGGTTTTGGATTCAATTTCTTTGAATTTATATTCTGGAGACATGATTATGAGACTTTCCTGTCTAAATCATTATTTACTTGATCTGGTGATTTAGTGCCATCAATTTTAATAAATTTAGGTTTATTTTTGTCTTGTTCTTTTGACCAATCGGAATAGAAAGTGACTAGTGGTTCAGTTTGTTCATGGTAGGTAACTAATCTTTTTAAAATTGTTTCTTTAGAATCATCATCACGCATTATAAGCGCTTCTCCAGTAATATCATCTTTTCCTTCTTTTTGTGGTGGGTTATATTTTATATGATAAATTCTTCCTGATTTAGGATGTATTCTTCTTCCACCTAGCCTTTCAATAATATCGTTATCAGGAACTTGTATTTCAATTACAAAGTTGACAAAAATTTCAGCATCTTTCATTGCCTGAGCTTGAGGAATTGTTCTAGGAAAACCATCTAATAAAAAACCATTTTTACAGTCATCTTCCTTGATTCTTAATTTAACAAGATTAATTATTAGTTCATCTGGAACTAAAAGCCCACGATTCATATAATCTTTTGCTAAAACCCCTAAATCTGATTTTTTATCGACAGCAGACCTTAACATGTCGCCAGTAGATATTTGTGAAATATCAAATTTTTCTTTAAGAAAATTTGCTTGAGTACCTTTTCCTGCTCCAGGCGCTCCTAATAAAATTATTTGCATAGATATTGTTCCAAGAAATTAAAAATTATAACAGTAATTAAAACGATAATTTTTTTCGGCTTAAATAGTTTTCGATGTTAATAAAATTCTCTACTGAAAGCGTTTCTGCCCTACTTTTTGAATCTAAATTTAATTTCAAGAAATCAGATTCATTAAGAACACCTTTAAAATTATTTTTTAAATTTTTTCTTTTATATTGAAATGCTATTTTGACTACTTTTTCATAATTTTCTTGATTTAATGCATTTAGCTCACTTAATTTCTTCGGGGTAAATTTAACAAAAGTTGAAATTACCTTTGGTACCGGATTAAATGATTCAGCGGGAATATCGAATAGTGTTTCTATCTTAAAATAATATTGCAACATTGAAGATAATCTCCCATACATTTTTGTAGAAGTATTAGCTGAAACTCTTTCGGCTACTTCTTTTTGTAGCATAAAGAAAAGACTAGCTTTATTTTTGTTGATTTTGGCTAATTTTAAGAGAATTGCTGTGGATATATAGTAAGGTAAATTCCCAATAATAAAATTAAATTTTGAGAACTTCTTATCATTCACTTCTAGGATATCTTCTTGATAAATTGTTATTTTATTTGAAGGTATTTTTTTTGTTAAAAACTTAACCATATCTCTATCAATCTCAACAACATAAATATGATTTAATTTTTTTAATAAAGGTATTGTTAATGCACCTAGACCGGGACCAATTTCAAGAATAGATTGAGATTTATTAGGATTTATTGAATCAAGTATTTTTTTAATGATATGTTGATCAATTAAAAAATTTTGACCAAACTTTTTTTTTGCTTGAATCATTTTTTATTATTAGCTAAATTAATTGCTAAATAAATAGAGTTATAAAAACTAGTACTATTAATTTTTTTTGTACCTACTAAATCTAATGCTGTTCCATGATCAACTGAGGTTCTAATTATTGGAAGCCCTAATGTTGTGTTTACACCGCTATTAAAAGTTAAGGCTTTAAAAGGTGCTAAGCCTTGATCATGATACATTGCAAGAAAGCTATCTGTTTTATTAATATATTTTGGAGTGAATGCAGTATCAGCTGGGATTGGGCCTGTTAAATTTAATCCTTCATTTATTAGTTTTTTTATTACTGGAATTAATATTCGTTTTTCTTCATTTCCAAACTCCTCGGCATGTGGATTAAGTCCTGTGATTGTTATTTTTGGTTCTTGGATTTTGAAATTATTTTTTAAGTCACTACAGAGTATTTTAATATTATTCTCTAACTTATTTTTAGTGATAGATTTAGGTACATCTGAAAGCGGAATATGGGTAGTTACTAAGGCAACCCTTAAATTTTTATCATCAAGGAGCATCATCACTTCTTTATTTTTTGTACCGCATAATTTTGAAATGTATTCGGTGTGCCCTGTAAAAATTTTATTTTTTAATGAAAGTATTTTTTTATTAATAGGAAGAGTAACTAAAGCATCATAATTTTTTTTGATACACTGATTAACTGCAAAATCTATAGATCTTAATTGAGATAATGAATTAGATTTATCGAGCTCACCAGGTAAAACTTTTTTCACAAAAGGAATATCAATTACGTGAAGTTCTCCATTACCTTTATGTAAAGATGCTTTTGTATTAATTATAATTTTTTTCTTTTGAAGATTAGCTCTTTCTAAAATTGCATTGTGGTTAGCTAATATAGTAATTTCTGCTGGAAATCTTTGGAAAGCTAAATTTAAGCACAGATCTAAACCAATACCAGCTGGCTCTCCCGAAGTAATTATAATTTTTGGTTTATTATTTTTCAATCTTGAATCATTCTTATATCAATAAATGATTGATCCCTTAATTGCTTTATCCAATCTTTAAAGATCAATTCAGTTTTTTGATTAATTAATTGTATTCTTGCAGCATATTTGATTGATTCGTCCGTTAAATCATTTTCTCTTCTTTCCGTAACTTGAAGTATATGCCATCCTAAATCAGTATTAATTGGCTTACTGATTTCATTGATTTCTAGAGCATCATAGGTGCTTTCAAATAGCGGTAGGGTTGTGCCTGGACTTACCCATCCTAAATTACCACCATCTGCAGCAGACCCATCCTCAGAATACTCTTTTGCTAGATTTTCAAATGTATCACTCCCTTCGATAATTAAATTTCTGAAACGATTCAATCTTTTTGTTATTTCTTCTTCTGGTGTAATCTCATTTTGCTTAATAATAATATGTCTTAATTTTGTTTGTTTAATTAGGACTTTCTTTTTCTCTACGCCTTTTTTCTCGTTTATTTTAAGTATATGGAATCCATTTGGAGATTTAAATGGACTAGTTATTTGTCCTGCGCTTATTTTAGATAGCTCATCAACAAATAATTGAGGTAAGTCTTTTTCTTTCTTCCAGCCAATATTTCCTCCAGTTTTAGCCGAAGCATCATCCGAATATTCTTTAGCTAAATCTTCAAAACTCTTTTTTGCTAGCAATAAATTGTAGACCTCCATACTTTTTTTATAATTTGCATCAATTTCATTTATTGAAGCATTACTTGGGTTTTGAATTAAAATATGCGATAAGCTGAAAACATCTGGATTTAAAACTGCATTTTTACGTAATTGCGATTCTATTTCAAAATCAGAAACATTAATTTTTGTACTAATTTCTTTACTTTTGATTTGTTTAAGTATTAATTCATAACGAATATTATCAATAAATCTTCCAAATTTTATTCCATCTCTTTCAATTGTTTTTTGGAGCTCTTCAATTGATAAATTATTTTTTTTAGCAATATTATTTATAAATGCATCAACTTTTTTTTGTTCTACTTGAATTCCATATTGAGCTGCATATTGTTCAATTAAACTTTTTTGGATAAGTTGATCAAGGACGTTTGCTCTTACTAATTCTGTGTATTGCGCTCCAGAGCCACTTTTATTTTTTTGAGAATTTAATACTTGGTCTATTGCAATTTTCAGCTCTATTTCAGTTATAACTTCTTTTTCAACAATTGCAACAACTCTATCGAGTTCTTGATATTTTTCATTCGATAATAAATTTTGATTAACTAGAAATGTTACAAAAAAATATAATAAAATTGAATAAACTTTTTTTTTCATTAATCTAAATTTTGTTTTCTATATTGATCCGGAATATTTGACGCAAAAGATGCTCCTGGGACGTTTCTATTAATTACATCAAATAAATTTGTATCATTACTTGCCCCTAAAGATCCTAGACCGCCAAGCTCAATTTGCATAAATAATGTATAATTTGGTTTATCTGTCGTCGCTAATGATAATCTATTTAAAACTAGTCGCGACGTCCAGCAACCCCCATCGAATTCTAATCCACCCAGTGACTCAACTACTCTTGATTCCTTGATATCATAGTTGTAACGTCCAATTGTGTACCAACCTCTTCCCATTGGCCATTGCCCTGCTAAATTAATTTGTTTAATATCACTACTATTATCAGTTGGGTTTCTAATTAATCTATAGCTAGCATCAATTAATTTTCCTGGTTCTGGATTAAAACTTGTTCTAAAGGTCCCTCGGTTAGTAGTACTTTCATCTGGATTGTATTGAATTTCACTATCAACTCTTAATGCTTTATTAATATAAGCTGTAGCAGTTAAGAAAAGGTCTGAAGAATCACTCTGGAAAACAGAATTTACATATTGGCTTTCTTTTAAAACTTTTCTATCATTTATGTAAAACCTTTGAGCTAAGGTTGCATTTATTCTCTCATACCCAGTGTCATCAATAAATCTAGTTGTTGCGGCAATTGTAAATTGATTAGAATCCATAATTCTATCTCCACCAACAAATTGATTTTCTAAAAATAAACTTTCTAGATTTAAATCTGTTAAAGCTGTATCAAACATTGGTAAAGTTTCTTGATTTCTGTATGGAGTGTAAGAATAAAAAATTCTTGGTTCTAGAGTTTGAACAAAGTTTTTTCCAACCAGATTCAATTTTTTATCAAGATAAAGACCGCTATCAACTGATATTGTGGGGATTGTCATTGATTTTGAGTCAGTTGTACCTCCTTCAAGCTCATAATTTCTTATATTCATTGTTATTTTTGGCTTGATATAGCCATAACTTGATTCAAAAGGCATGCTAATACTTGGATTTGCAATAAATCGTGTTCCAGTTACACTGTTTTGGCTAGATGAAGCTACAAAATTATGATTTCTTTCAAATTGAGTTAGGGACATGCTTAGCTCTGTTTCGTAACTAGAAAATCCATTAATATTTTCATATTCATTAGCATGACTAATTTTTATACTTGGAAGACGCTCGTAAGGCGAGCTAGTTTTTGTTAAGTTTTGATATCTTTGTGCAATAAAATCAACATTTAGCTTATCTGATGTGTAATTAAGGTATGCTTCTTGAGGTAAATTAACAGTACTAGTTGCTGAAATTAATGATGACATATCTGAAAAATAGTTGTCATCAGAAACCTTTTCCATTCTAAAACCGCCACTGATATTTTTAGTTAAATTTTGTTTGTGATGAATTTTTGCATAGTATCTATTATCTTGATCACTAGACTTATCATTATTCATATACTCAAGATTACTTGTTCCAGAATAGTTTTTTTCTAAATATCTGTATTCACCTTGCATTTGAATACCTCTTTTACCAAAATACCTTGGTGTAAGAGTAGCATCACTTGTTGGTGATATATTAAAATAATATGGAATTGATGTTTCAAAACCACTTCTAGATGTAGTTCCAACTGAAGGGGCTAAAAAACCAGATTTTCTATCATCATTAAATGAAAAATTTACATAGGGTGAGTATAAAATTGGAATACCCTTGAATTCAAGTTTAGCATCCCTAGCATCAACTGTTTTTGAGCTGTCATTAATTTCAATTTCTGATGCTTTTATAAACCAATCGTCTTGTCCAGCTGCACACGTTGTAATCGATGCTCCTTGTAATCTTTTTTTATCCTCACCTTCAAGAAAAAGTACTTTAGCTCTTCCTCTTAATGTATTGTTAAATATATCACTTGGATTTTCTAATCCCGAAGAGAATGAAGCATTCGGAATAACTCCAACGTTCTCTTTAACAGATAATTCTAATGACGAGCCAGTTAACTTACTTCCCCCACCTTCTAATTTTACATTACCGATGGCGTATAGCTCATCAGATACTTGATCATACTCAATTAGATCGGCATTTATAGTCTTACCATCTTTGCTTAAAATTGCGTTACCTGAAGCTTTTAGTTTTCTATCTAAAATATTTTCAAGGGAGTCACCTTCAATTAAGAGAGTTCCTTCACTTAATCTTTCTTCACCATAGGAAAAAGAGCTAGTTAAAAATAGCATTAATAAAACTACAAAATAAATTTTCTTTATGATTGAAGTCAAAGTATTTAATATAAACCTGATATAGTCATTTTTAATATATTCATTTATCATCTAATTACTTACAAAACTAATATAAATCAGTGAGTTATGGATTATAACTCAAGTAATTTTAAAAAACCGATTATTTATAATGGGATGAGAGAAACTTGGAAAGAATTGAAACAATAAAAAATTGGTTAAAAAATCAATTAAATCAACAATTTATAATAAAATCTGCATCATCGGATGCTAGTTTTAGGCGATATTTTAGAATTATTGTAGGAAAAAAATCATATATCATGATGGATGCGCCACCTAATTTGGAAAAAATAGATAACTTTATTAATATCAATAAAAAGTTAGCTTTTGAAAAGATAAACGTCCCAAAAATTATTTCATTTAGCAATGAATTGGGACTAATATTGATGTCTGATTTTGGTAGCCAAACTTTTTTAGATGTTCTTGACGAAGATAATGCTCATGAATTATATTCTAATGCAATTGAATCTTTACTAAATATTCAAAAAAAAGTTGATATAAAAGGTCTTAAAAACTACTCAGAACAATTACTAATTGATGAGATGAAGTTATTTCCCGAATGGTATCTTGCTAAGCTTAAAAATAATAATTTAAAAAACTATGACGATTTAAATCAAATATTTATTTTGATTTCTAAAAAATCGTTATTACAGAATATGTGTTTTGTTCACAGAGACTTTCATAGTCGTAACCTAATGTTAGTTAAAGATAATAATCCTGGGATATTGGACTATCAAGATGCAGTTTATGGTCCGTTATCTTATGATCTTGTATCTTTATTAAAAGATGCTTATATAAAATGGGACGAAGAGTTTGTAATAGATCATGCAGTACGTTATTGGGAAAAAGCTAAAAAAATAGGATTAGTACGTAGTCAAGATTTTTCAGAATTTTACAAAAATTTTGAATGGATAGGTGTTCAAAGACATTTGAAAATATTAGGTATTTTTGCCAGGCTATCTATTCGAGATAAAAAAGATCAATATTTAAATGATATATCATTAGTTGAAAAATATTTACTTGATACTTCTGAAAGATATAAAGATCTTTATCCTTTAAGAAGAATTTTAG
>JAOMCC010000024.1 GCA_028344855.1 Nitrosomonadales bacterium
ACTCTTTACCCTCTAAGAAGCTTTTTAATCTTTCAGATCGAGTAGGATGTCTCAATTTACGAAGTGCCTTTGCTTCAATTTGACGAATGCGTTCGCGTGTAACATCAAATTGTTTACCGACTTCTTCAAGAGTATGATCTGTGTTCATTTCAATACCAAATCTCATTCTTAAAACTTTCGCCTCCCGAGGAGTTAATCCTTCTAAAATTTCCGAAGTTACATTACTTAAACTTGCATATACAGCTGCATCATCAGGAGTTAAAGTTCCAACGTCTTCTATAAAATCGCCTAAGTGAGAATCTTCATCGTCACCAATAGGAGTTTCCATTGAAATTGGCTCTTTAGATATTTTTAATATTTTTCTGATTTTCTCTTCAGGCATCTCCATTTTTTCTGCTAACTCTGAAGGCTCAGGCTCTTGTCCTGTAGCTTGAAGAATTTGTCTAGAAATTCTATTCATTTTATTTATAGTTTCAATCATGTGAACTGGTATTCTAATTGTTCTAGCTTGATCCGCAATTGAACGAGTTATTGCTTGGCGAATCCACCAAGTTGCATAAGTCGAAAACTTATATCCTCGTCGATATTCAAACTTATCAACAGCCTTCATCAGTCCTATATTTCCCTCTTGAATTAAATCAAGAAACTGTAGACCACGATTAGTATATTTTTTAGCGATAGAGATAACCAGCCTTAAATTTGCTTCTATCATTTCTCTTTTAGCTCTTTTAGCCCTAAATTCTCCAGAAGTCATCTTTTTATTGATTTCTTTGAAAACACTAATAGGAAGACCGCATTCGCTCTCTAAAGATATTAATTTTTGTTGTTGATCTTTGATATCATGTTTTCTTTTTTCTAATTGAACAATATATGGTTTATTGAGCTGTAATTCTTCTTTTAACCATTTTAAATTTGTTTCGTTCTTAGGAAAACTCTTCACGAAATGTGTTCTTGGCATTTTAGAATTTTCTACACAAAACTCCATTATTTGTTTTTCATGGGTTCTGATTTGAGAAACAAACGTTCGTACTTTGTCACATAATAATTCCACAAATTTAGAAGCAAACCTAAAATTAATGAGCTCTTTTAAAATAGCTTCTTGATGTTTTTGATAATCAGGATCATCCATCCATTTATTTTTACTTCGCAAGTTAGCTAATTTATTATGTGCTCTCTTAATAACTCCAAATCTTTTCAATACTTCTTTGGTTAATTCTGCTAAATCTTCAGCTGACATGCCGCTTGCTTTACCAGTATCATTTTCATCATCATCCTCTTCTTGATCTGATTCTGAAGCTTCAATTTCTAAAGCTGCTTCTACTTTGGCTAACTCCTTCTCCGCCTCCATATCAATTAATCCATCAACAAACTCGTCAACACCTATTTCGCCCTTCTTGACTTTCTGACCTATTGTCATAAGGTCGTCAATAATACCAGGGCAAGCAGAAATAGCTTGAACCATACTTTTGAGGCCATCTTCAATACGTTTGGCAATCTCAATTTCACCCTCGCGCGTTAACAAATCAACGGTTCCCATTTCTCTCATGTACATCCGAACAGGATCAGTTGTGCGGCCAAATTCAGAGTCAACAGTTGCAAGAGCTTGTTCTGCTTCTTCAGCAGCCTCTTCATCAGTAACTGGGGGAGGAGCATCTGACATTAATAATTCTTCTGCATCTGGTGCTTGCTCATAAACCATGATGCCCATATCATTGATAATACCTATAATTCCTTCAACTTGATCACTTTCACTAATCTCATCAGGGAGATGATCATTGATTTCTGGATAAGTTAGATAACCCCTTTCTTTTCCTAAAATAATTAAAGCCTTAAGTTGTGATCTTCTTTTTTCAGCCTCAGCAGGATTATTGGCTGCATCTTTAAGGTAAAGGTCTTTGAGTTTTTTTACACGAGTAACACGTTTTGTTTTTTTATCTTCGGGATTTTTTCTAGGTCTTGCCATGGTTACCTCTAGTTATCAAATATGACTGAAATCGTAATTACTAATATCATTTTTGGACTGGGAATTTTATCAGAGTATCAATTTTAAATCAATTGAATTTTTACTGATTATTTATAAAAATCATTAATAATCAATTGGTTATCCTTTCCCTATATTTTTTAAAAAATCTTTTTCTTCCTCTGAAAGTGAGTCTAAGCCTTTTTTTGTAGCCTCATTTAATCTTTGTTTATTAATTAATGAAGAATGACTTTTCTTGATACTTGCTCTTAAGGCATTAATTTCATCGTCCATTTCCATCTCATCATCAAATATTGAGAGTTGCATATGAATTTGTTTAATTAGTTCCTTATCAAATCTAGTTCCCAAAAAATGCAAAATCATAGCTGAATTATATTCACCATTTTCTTTGGTTATTTCAATTATTGACAATGCTAATTTATCTTCTTCATCCTCTGAAATAAAGAATTCCGAATCTTCTTGTTTAATTAAATCTGGCCTCAAAATAAGTAATAGACAAAATTTTCTAACTCTACTTATTGGAAGTCGATCTGGTAATTTTGAACTATTTTTCTTAGGGTATACATTTTTTGTTTTTAATACTTGATTAATCTCTTCTAAATTAAGATTAATTAATTCTGAAATCCTTTTTTTAAATAATAGAGAAAGTTTTGATGCATTTAATTCTTTAAATATTGGTTCAATTTCATTTAAAAACTTTACTTTTTTTTCTTGAGTAGCAAGGTCATTATTTATTGTTAAATATTTAATTATGTACTCAGTAAGAGGAATGGCTTCTTTAGCTAACAACTCAAATTCATTAACAGAGTGTTCTCTTATAAATGAATCAGGATCATGGCCATCAGGTAAAAATAAAAATTTTAATTGCATATTATCAGTGACAGATTCTAATGAATTATTCATAGCCCTCCATGCTGCAGATCGACCAGCATCATCACCATCAAAACAAAATATAATTTCCTGGGTATAGCGTATTAATTTCTTTATATGAAAAGCGGTTGTAGCTGTTCCAAGGGTTGCAACAGCATTTTTTATTTCCTTTTGGGCAAGCCCAACAACATCCATATAACCTTCAACAACCAACACATATCCCTTTTCTCTAATTGATTTTCTTGCTGTTAATAATCCATAAAGCTCATAGCTTTTTTGAAATAATGGTGTTTCTGGGGAGTTATAATATTTAGGAGTGTCTTCTGGATTTATTATTCTACCCCCAAAACCAATGACACTGCCCTTATCGTTATATATAGGGAATATTATTCGATGTCGAAATCGATCATATAATTTTCCTTTGTCATTTTTAATAACAAGACCAGCTTTGATGAGAATATCATTCTCATAATTCTTAAAAACATTTTTCAAATTTTGCCAGCCTTCAGGCGCATACCCTATAGAAAACTCTTTAGCAATTTGGCCTGTCAAGCCTCTTGCTTTTAAATAGCTTATTGCTTCTGGTGATTTTCTTAACTGTTTTTGATAGAAAATACTTGCAGTTTTAACAGCATCCTCTAAATTCACATATTCACTATTTTTTTCAAGTTTTAGAGGGGTTTCATTAGGCACCTTTAAGCCAACTGAATTTGCAAGTTCATTAATTGCTTCAACGAAACTTAAACCTTCATATTCAATTAAAAAACTTATTGCTGAGCCATGCTCTCCACAACCAAAACAATGGTAAAATTGCTTTGAAGGACTTACAGTAAAAGAAGGGGTTTTTTCTTGATGAAAGGGGCAACAAGCTACAAAATTTGCTCCAGCTTTTTTAAGCGTAATTCGTTTGTCAATAATATCTACGACATCTACTCTACTTAACAGTTCTTGGATAAAAGATTCTGGAATCATTCCTAAATATTATCTCAATATTTATAAATATGCTTAGCCAATTGCAGATTAAATAAAGAATGTTAAATTAATTTTTCTTTAATTTTTTTTGAAACTTCACCCATATCGGCCTTACCAGCAAGTTTAGGTTTAAGAATATTCATTATTGATCCCATATCTTTCATTGAAGTTGCTCCACTAGTTTCAATAGCACTAATAATGAATTCTTCAATTTCTTGATCTGAGAGTTGCTTAGGCATATATTCTTGAAGAACTCTAACCTCAAATTCTTCTTTTTCAACCAAATCATTACGATTTGCCTTCTTAAAAGCTTCAATTGAATCTCTTCTCTGCTTTAACATCTTATCAATTATTGAAACAATATTATCATTGGTAAGCTCAATACGCTCATCAACTTCTTTTTGTTTTATTGCAGATAACAGAAGCCTAATGGCTCCAAGACGCGCAGAGTCTTTACTACGCATTGCGGATTTCATGTCGTCATTAATTTGATTCTTTAAGGACACTTTTTTAGAATAGTTTTGGAGGTAACATTTGATTTCTTAGACGTCTATATTGTCTTTTGACTGCAGCAGCAGCTTTTCTTTTACGCTCCCAAGTTGGCTTTTCGTAAAATTCTCTAGCACGTAAATCATTTAGTAAGCCTGTTTTTTCCACAAGCCTTTTAAATCTTCTAAGGGCTACATCAAATGGTTCATTTTCTTTTACTTTTACTGTTGACATTAATAATCTCTCTAAAATTTTATCTAACTTTTAGTAAATATACTTACTATTTATGAAAGTGTGCCATTTTAATGCTAATATTCATTTTTTTCAACCATATACAAGAAAAATTAAAATTTAAATGCTCATTCTAGGAATTGAAAGCTCATGTGATGAAACAGGAATTGCTATTTATGACTCTAACAAAGGCTTGTTAGGTCATACTTTACATTCTCAAATTAAACTTCATTCCTCTTACGGTGGAGTAGTGCCTGAACTTGCTTCACGTGATCATATAAAGTATATAATTCCGCTAATCGATCAATTACTAAAAAATAATTCTATTTCAATTAATTCAATTGATTCAATTGCTTATACTGCTGGTCCAGGGCTATCAGGCGCTCTTTTAGTTGGCAGTACTTTAGCAGAAGCATTAGCATACTCTTTAAATATTCCATCAATACCAGTACATCATCTTGAGGGACATTTATTAGCTCCATTACTAGAAGTTGAAAAACCATCCTTTCCTTTCTTAGCGCTTTTAGTTTCCGGTGGTCATACACAACTAATTGATGTAAAAAAAATTGGCGAATATAATATTATAGGCGATACTTTGGATGATGCTGCAGGAGAAGCATTTGATAAAACAGCGAAACTTCTAGGATTAAGCTATCCTGGTGGAGCAGCATTGTCTGAACTAGCTGAAAAAGGAAATTTTGAATTTCAATTACCAAGACCATTAATAAATAGCCATGGATTAGATTTTAGTTTTAGTGGGCTAAAAACAGCTGTCTTAACTTTAGTCAAAAAACAATCAAAATTAACAGATGAGATTAAAGCGAATATTGCTTTTGCTTTTCAGGAATCTATTACAGATGTGTTAATTAAAAAAACTATTAAGGGTCTTGAAGAAACTGGATATAAAAATATAGTAGTATCTGGAGGAGTTGGGGCAAATATGAAACTAAGAGAAAAATTAATATCGCGCTCTAAATTAGAAAAATTTAAAGTTTATTTTCCAAAATTAGAATTTTGTACAGATAATGGCGCCATGATTGCTTTAGCTGGATATCTAAGAGCGCACCTATCTTCAAAAAACAACTACAAATTTTCTGTGAAACCAAGATGGCGACTATCTGAAATCTAAGCTAGTTTTTGAAACTTGGCTCCTTACCAGCAATTAAATTTTTTATATTTGAATGGTGTCTGAAAATAATTAAAGTCGCGATTATTAGATTCATTATTAAAATAAAAAATTGTTCATTTAATATGTAACTCAAAATTGGTACTGATAAGGATGCACAAATTGCTGCTAGTGAAGAGTACCTCCATATAGAAAAAGTAACTATCCAGATACAAATTACAATTAATGCTAATACCCAATTAACTGCCAACAAAATTCCAAAAGCTGTCGCAACCCCCTTTCCACCCTTAAATCTGTAATAAATAGGGTACATATGCCCCAAAAGAACTGCTAATGAAATTAGCATGATCTCCAATTCATTCAAATCCATAAGTATTGCAATACTTACAACTATTGTGGCTTTAGAAATATCTCCTAATAAAGTAAGAATTGCAGCAACTTTATTTCCCATCCTTAAAACATTTGTTGCCCCAGGATTTTTTGATCCAATAGTCCTTGGATCTTTAAGATTTAGAAATTTACTAATAATGATTCCAAAAGATAAAGACCCTATTAAATAAGCACTAGAAATAAAAAGAATTTGATTTATCATAGTAAGTTATTATATTTGAAAAATAATAAATTCTTCATGACAAATCACATTTTTCTTCATGGTCTCAAATTAAATACCAAAATTGGTGTTCCAGATTGGGAAAGAGCTATTCTACAAGAACTCATTATTGATGTTGATATTGAACTAAAAGGAAATGAAAATTTTAAATCCAACGATATTTCCAAAACTATTGATTATGCTTTAATTGAATCTCAAATAAAAGAAATTGGTTTAAATAATAAAAATCAGCTTCTTGAAGACTTTGGAGAAGAAATCATTTCTAAATTAAAAGAAAA
Organism: Nitrosomonadales bacterium; assembly: GCA_028344855.1. GTDB lineage: Bacteria > Pseudomonadota > Gammaproteobacteria > Burkholderiales > Methylophilaceae > BACL14. The sequence continues at coordinate 6,558 of JAOMCC010000024.1, forward strand.
ATTTCAATTTGAAAAAATTAGGCTAAAAATTTCAAAACAAAAAATATTACCTGAAACAGATTTTGTTGGAGTTATTTTAGAGCGATAAAATAACTAACCTCTGGGATGATGAGATTCATGAAGATTTTTCAATCTTTCCCTAGCAACATGAGTATAAATTTGAGTTGTTGAAATATCACTATGCCCTAAAAGCACTTGAACAACCCTCAAATCTGCTCCATGGTTAATTAAATGAGTAGCGAAAGCATGTCTTAATATATGTGGTGACATAGGCTTATTTATTTTAGCTAAAATTGAATATCTTTTTATTAAATACCAGAATGCTTGCCTTGTCATCGCCTTTCCTCTAAGTGTAACAAAAAGGTATTTTGATGACTGTTGTTTTAAAATATCTTTCCTACCTTCATTTATATATTTTTTAATCCAATCAACAGCCTCTTCACCCATTGGCACTAATCTTGTTTTACTTCCTTTACCAGTAACTCTTACAATACCTTCAGTTAAACTAATCTCAGTTAAAAGAATATTTACTAATTCAGAAACACGTAAACCACAGGCATACAATAATTCAAGCATCGCCTTATCTCTTAATCCAGAGGATTTTTCAAGATTTGGAGCAGCTAAAAGTGATTCAATATCTTCCTCACTTAAACTTTTTGGTAACGATTTGGGGATTTTTGGACTCTGAATTTCTAAAGTAGGATCAATAGTTATTTTATTTTCTCTTAATAAGTATCTAAATAGTCTTCTAAGTGTTGCCAATAATCTTGAAATGCTTCTTGATTTTGAAGTAGGAAATTTAAATGCTAAATATTCTTGAATATCAGCTTGTGATACATCCAAAATATTCTTTTTTGAATCTTTATTTAACCATTGTGAAAATAAATTTAAATCCAATCGATAGCTATTTAAAGTATTTTTTGATAATCCATCTTCAAGCCATAAATGATCAATAAATTGGTCAATAATTTTAGAGTTCATGATTGATGAAGTCGACTTAAGTTAGTCCTAAAATTATAACAACAAAAGCCCCAACTCGTGGGGCTTTTTTTACTAAATAAAATTTATTTAGCTGACTTATCTTCAGGAGCTGCTTCAGCTGCAGGTGCTTGATCTGCAGGCTTATCTTCAGGAGCTGCTTCAGCTGCAGGTGCTTCTTCAATTAACATATCAGGAATTTCTTCAAAATCACTATCAGTGTCACGAGTTTTTAAACGCTCTTTAATTCTTGCTGATTTTCCTGAACGTTCTCGTAAATAAAATAACTTAGCTCTTCTAACATCTCCTCGACTTTTAATTTCGATACTTTCAATTTGTGGTGAATGAAGTTGAAAAGTTCTTTCGATTCCCTCACCTGAAGAAATTTTACGAACAATAAAAGATGAATTTAATCCTTTATTTTTTCTAGAAATCACAACACCTTCAAAAACTTGAACTCGCTTTCTTGTTCCTTCAACTACATTTACCCCAACCTTGATTGTATCCCCAGCTGCAAATTTTGGTATTTTCTTTCCTAGACGGGCTATTTCTTCTTTTTCTAATGTTTCAATAATATTTGCCATGATTCTTAGTCCTTTATTAATTATACAGAGCCTTGTTCCTGCTCGTTTTTAACTTCATTAAGCAGCCGAGTCTCTTCTTTTGTCAACAATTTTTCAGCCAGTAAATCCGGTCGTTTTTTCCATGTCAGTTTTAATGACTCTTTCAATCTCCATAATCTAATTTTTTCATGATCACCTGATAGTAAAACTTCAGGAACCTTATTTTTCTTAAACACTTCTGGTCTTGTATATTGTGAATAATCTAATAATCCGTTAACAAATGAATCTTGTGATGCTGATTCAGCATCATTTAATACTCCAGGTAACTGTCTTATTATACTATCCATCATTGCCATTGCAGGTAATTCTCCCCCGCTCATTACATAATCTCCAATTGAAACTTCCTCATCAACCCAATCATTTACTCTTTCATCAATACCTTCATATCTGCTAGCAATTATAATCAAACCTTTAAGGCTGAATAACTCATTAACTTTATTATGACTTAGAAGTTTTCCTCTAGGTGTCATATGTATAACTTTGCTATTTTTTATTCCTATTTTATCTTGCCTTTCCTTAGCAGCTTCAATTGATTTAACCAAAGGATCAGCCATCATTAGCATTCCTGGACCTCCACCATAAGGCTTGTCATCTATTGTTTTATGAAGATCTGTTGTAAATTCTCTTGGATTCCATAAATTTAAACTAACAATTTTTTCTTCAAACGCTCTTCCAGTCACCCCATATTTACTAAGAGCCAAGAACATTTCCGGCATCAAAGTTACAACATCAAATTCATATTTTACTTTAGAATTCTTCATCCCAATCTACGATTATTTTCTCGCCTCCAGTATCTACTTTTAATACTGTATTTGAAGTATATGGAATTAGTCTTTCCTTATCACCCCTTACAACTATTACATCATTAGCACCAGTTTCTATAAATGTATCAACATTACCAAAAGAAATATTCTTTAAATTTAAAACTTCAAAACCTATCAATTCATTCCAATAATATTGGTCTTTATTTAATTTAGGTAGCAAATCTTTTGATACACCAATCAAATAATCTTTTAAATTTTCTGCTTCTGAACGGTTATCAATTTTTAAAAATTTTACAATAATTGACTTACCATGCAGTTTAATTTCTTTTACTTCCTTTTCCAGCCAATTTTTTTGATCTTTAGATAGAAAAAATTTCTTGTATGCCAAAAGAGTATCTAATTTTTCTGTAAAAGAAAATATTTTTACCCACCCCTTAACTCCGTAAGGACTTGATATCTTTGCCATAACAATGATTTCTTCTAA
>JAOMCC010000025.1 GCA_028344855.1 Nitrosomonadales bacterium
TTTATTACGCTTGTAATGAAAAATTTATTTATGATATAGCAATAGCAATAAATGACTGGTGTATAACTAAAGATGGGAAAATTAATAATTTAATGTCCATAGAATTTTTAAACGGATATGAATCAATTAGAAAACTTTTAAATATTGAATATGATTATTTGAATATAGCTTTAAGAATGGCAGCACTTAGGTTTTGGTTATCTAGATTAGAGGATTTTCACAATATAAAAGAAGGTGAAATAACTTCCATAAAAGATCCAAGTCATTTTAAAAATATTTTACTTGATCGTCAAACTATGAAAAATTATGCTAACTAAAGTAAAAAATTGGGTATCGGTCTGTTTAAATCTATTTAGACAAACAATAAGACAATCTTTGTTTTTAGGAATGTTGTATTTGACTATGTTTTTATTCATGCCAATATTACCTGGTTTAAAATTTTTATCACCAATAATGATTTTTCTCTGGCCATTCATTGTTGTAATTTATATTCATTTTTATAAACAACTTGATGAGAAAAGTAACTTTAATCTCCAATATATTATTAATTTAATGAAAGTTAAATTTAAACCTCTTTTGTCTATAGGAGGTTTTTGTTTTATTTATGCATCTCTAGTTTCTTTTGTAGTTCATGCAGGTGGAGGGATTAGTGCAGATATAAAAACTTATGATGAACTTATTGAAAAATTTCTACCAGTTGTTATAAAGATTTTTTTAATTTCAATACCATTTTTTATGGCCACGTGGTTTTCGCCTTTACTCGTATCTTACAATAATTATGGATTTTTAAAAGCAATTAAATCAAGTTTGGCAGGAACTTTAATGTTTTCAATTCCTCTCCTATTGGGTTTCATTACTTTGTCTGTTAGTTTTATTATTGCTATAATTTTTATAACCTTTTTCTTTTCCACTTTGTCTTTTTTAGGTCAAAATCTAATCTCATTTTTCTCGAGTTTATTTTTATTAATTTTACTTACAGCATATATCTCAATATTATTTATATATCAATATGTCACTTACAAAGATATTTTTGAATCATTAAAAATTAAATCGTAGTGAGTTTAGCAAATTCCATTGCCAACCATTTGACCCCATGTTCTTTAAATCGGATTTGAATTCGAAGGTCATCTTCACTACCTTCATAAGAGGTAACAATTCCTTGCCCAAATTTTGGATGTAGAACTGATGAACCAATTTCAATTTCTTGCCTTGAGTTTGTAAAATCCGTTTGGATTGGATTAGATAGAATATCCTCTTGATTCATAGAATTAAGTTTTTTTATCAATTGATCTGGAATCTCATTTAAAAATCTTGAAGGAACATTATATCTAGTTTGCCCATGTAACATGCGAGATTGGGCTAAGGTAAGATAAAGTTTATTTTTAGCTCTTGTAACCGCAACATACATTAGTCTTCTTTCTTCTTCTAGACCGTCTTCAGATAAACTTTGTTCGTGGGGGCATAATCCATCTTCAAGTCCTGAAATAAAGACGACATCAAATTCTAATCCTTTTGAAGAGTGGATAGTCATTAATTGTAAAGCATCATCCGTCGCTGAGGCTTGAAGTTCACCACTTTCTAAGGAGGTATAATTTAAAAACTCAACTAAATTTAATGCTTCATTTTCAATTTCAGTTGTTTCTATGAATGTAACGGCTGCTGAAACTAATTCTTCTAAATTTGATATTCTATCAATTCCATCTTTATCTTTTAGGTAATGATCTTTTAGCCCCGATCTTGCTACAAGTATTTCTATTGATTCTGCAATCGAACAGCCCTCAATTTCATCTTCTATACTTTTGATTAGTTTTACAAAAAAAGGAATACCTTTTTTTAAGTTTTCATTTTGTGATTCATTTTCTTTTGCCGTATCCCACAAAGAATAATTATTTTTTTTTGCAACATCCTGTAATTGTTCAATTGTTCTTGCCCCGATACCCCTAGTTGGAAAATTAACTATTCTTAAAAACGCATTATCATCAGATTTATTTGATATCAATCTTAAATATGCTAAGGCATTTTTAATTTCAGCTCTTTCAAAGAATCTTAATCCTCCATAAACTCTATAAGGAATATTATTAGAAACTATAGTGTGTTCAAGAACGCGTGATTGAGCATTACTTCTGTACAAGATTGCAATTTTTTTATAATCTAAGCCTTCCCTGTGAAGCATTTTAACTTCATCAAGAATAAAGTTAGCTTCATCAAAGTCACTTAAGCCAATATATTGTTGAATTAGTTCTCCTTCGCCGGATGCCGCCCAAAGATTTTTTCCAAGCCTCACTGTATTTTTTTCTATTATAGAATTTGCAGCATTCAAGATATTATTGGTTGAGCGATAATTTTGTTCTAATTTAATTACTTTTTTTATTTTGAAATCTTTTTCAAGATCTTGCATATTTCCTACTCGAGCACCTCTAAATGCATATATGGACTGGTCATCATCTCCTACAGCAAAAATATAATTGTTGTTACCTGCTAATAATTTAAGCCACTTATATTGAAGTAAGCTGGTATCTTGAAATTCATCAATTAAAATATGCTTGAATCTTTCTTGGTAATGCTGCCTCAGACTAGTATTTTTTTCTAATAGCTCAAAACAGGATAAGAGAAGTTCAGGAAAATCAACAACACCCTCTCTTGAGCATTGTTTTTCATATTCACTATATATTGCATTAATTTTTTTTGTATGAGCATCATAAGTTTTAGCATTTTTTGATCTTATTCCTTCATCTTTATTGCTATTAATAAAGTACTGAATTTCTTTTGGAGGAAAATTATCAGTATCAATATTCATTATTCTTGTAAGTCTTTTAATTGCTGATAGTTGATCCGAACTATCTAGAATTTGAAAACCTTCAGGAAGATTTACCTCTCTATGGTGAATTCTTAACATACGATTACATAATCCATGGAAAGTCCCTACCCACATACCTCTGGTGTGAATAGGAAGTTGATTAGTAACTCTCATTAACATTTCTTTTGCTGCTTTATTTGTGAAAGTAACAGCTAATAATCCGGTTGGATTTGTTAATTGATTATGAATAAGCCAAGCAATTCTTGAAGTTAATACCCTAGTTTTTCCGCTTCCAGCACCAGCTAAAATTAAAGCTGACTCATTTTCTAAAGTAATCGCTCTAATTTGTTCTTCATTCAGATTTTTTAATAATTTATTTTGTAATTCAGGTGAATTCATTAATTCCAATCCTACAGCAAATAATTTTTATCAGCTATAAAAAAAGGCCTCCGAGGAGACCTTTTTTAATGCATAAAGATTATTACATCATTCCAGGCATACCCCCCATACCACCCATACCACCCATACCACCCATATCAGGAGCGCCAGCTGGTGCTGGACCATCTTCTTTTGGTAAATCAGCTATCATACTTTCAGTGGTTAGCATTAATCCTGCAATAGACGCCGCATTTTGAAGGGCTGAACGTGTGACCTTAGTAGGATCTAGTACACCCATCTCGACCATATCTCCATAAGTTTCATTTGCAGCATTAAAACCAAAATTACCTTTACCATCAACCACTTTATTCACGACAACAGATGGTTCAATTCCTGCATTTGAAACAATTTGACGTAATGGATCTTCAACTGCACGTAGTACAATTTGAATACCTGCATTTTGGTCAGAATTATCACCTTTCGTTTTTGAAATTGCATCCAAGGCTCTAATAAGGGCAACACCCCCACCTGCAACAATTCCTTCCTCTACCGCTGCTCTTGTTGAATGAAGAGCGTCTTCAACCCTTGCTTTTTTTTCTTTCATTTCAATTTCCGTTGTGGCGCCAACCTTAATTACTGCTACACCACCTGCAAGTTTTGCTACTCGTTCCTGAAGCTTTTCTTTATCGTAGTCGCTTGTTGATTCTTCTATTTGAGCTTTAATTTGCCCAATTCTTGATTTAATTGCATCTTGTTTTCCAATACCATCAATAATGATAGTATTTTCTTTTCCAACTTCAATTTTTTTTGCTTGGCCAAGATCTTCAAGTTTAATATTTTCAAGTGAAAGTCCTACTTCATCAGATATTACAGTTGCACCTGTTAAGATAGCAATATCTTCTAACATTGCTTTTCTTCTATCTCCAAAACCAGGTGCTTTTACTGCTACTGCTTTAATAATTCCTCTTATATTATTTACAACTAGCGTGGCTAAGGCCTCACCTTCAATTTCTTCAGCAATAATAAGTAAAGGTTTGCTTGCTTTAGCTACTTGTTCTAAAGTTGGAAGTAAATCCTTGATATTTGATATTTTTTTATCATGAAGTAATACATAGGGTTCTTCAAGTAATGCAATTTGTCTATCATTATTATTTATAAAGTATGGTGACAAATAACCACGATCAAATTGCATTCCTTCTACAACATCCAATTCGTTTGTGAGCCCAGAACCATCTTCTACAGTAATTACTCCTTCTTTACCTACCTTATCCATAGCGTCCGCGATAATTTGACCTACAGAAACATCCGAGTTAGCTGAAATCGATCCAACTTGAGCTATTTCTGTAGACGTATTACATGGCTTACTTAATTTATGTAATTCATTCACAGCAGCTTCCACTGCTTTATCTACTCCTCTTTTTAAGTCCATTGGATTCATTCCTGCTGCTACAGATTTCATTCCTTCACGAATAATTGCTTGAGCTAGAACAGTTGCAGTTGTTGTTCCGTCACCGGCATTATCAGATGTTTTAGATGCAACTTCTTTTACCATTTGTGCACCCATATTTTCAAATTTATCTTCTAATTCAATTTCTTTTGCAACAGATACTCCATCTTTTGTAATTGTTGGAGCACCAAAAGATCTTTCTAAAACAACATTTTTACCCTTAGGACCAAGTGTTACTTTAACTGCATTAGCTAATGTATTAACACCTTTTACCATTTTTTGACGAACATCATCACCAAATCTTACGTCTTTAGCTGCCATTTAATTTTCTCCAGTTATAATATTTAATAATTTATTCAACGATACCCATAATGTCTTCTTCTTTCATAACAAGAAGTTCTTCACCATCAACCTTGACTGATTGGCCAGCGTATTTCCCAAAAAGAACTTTGTCGCCAACTTTTACGTCTAATTTTCGGCTTGAACCATCATCAAGAATTTTGCCATTTCCAATAGCCTGAATTGTTCCTTGGTCAGGTTTTTCACCTTCAACGCTTTCAGGAATAACAATTCCTGATGCAGTTGTTCTATCTTCTTCAAGACGTTTTACAATTACACGATCGTGTAAAGGACGAATTTTCATTTGTAAGCTCTCCTAATAGTGTATTCTTTAAAAAGTTAAAATTATCATGTCTGAGTATATTTAGCACTCAATGACATGGAGTGCTAATAATAGGGGCAAACAACGATAAATTCAAGGGTAGAAGGAAAAAATAATTCATAAGTAATTGTTTTTAATAACAATGTTTAATAAAAAAGATTATAAAAAAGTGGGTCAAACTGAATTAAGAGTTTCACCAATCACACTTGGGACAATGACATTTGGCGATCAAAATAGTCAAAAAGAAGCATTTGAGCAGTTGGATTACGCTTTAGCACAAGGTATAAATAGTTTTGATGTTGCAGAAATGTATCCAGTGCCCCCAAAGCCTGAAACTTGTAATGCTACAGAAATAATTATAGGTAATTGGCTTAAAGATAAAAAAAGAGAAGAATTAGTTATTTCTACTAAAATTGCCGGACCACGGCGTTCCATTGATTGGATAAGGGGTGGACCAAAATCTTTAGACGAAAAAAATATAAATGAGGCTGTTAATAATTCATTAAAAAGAATGAAAACAGATTATATAGATTTACTTTATTTACATTGGCCAGAGAGAAATGTGCCAATGTTTGGTCAGTATAAATTTGAACCAGAAGAAGATTTTATTAATAGAAAAAAAATCCAATGGATATCAATCGAAGAACAACTGATAAGTTTAGAACGCCTAATAAAAGAGGGTAAGGTGAGGTTTATAGCTTTATCTAATGAATATCCTTGGGGTGTGATGGAGTTTCTTAGAATTGCTAAAGAAAAAAAATTACCAATAATTTGTACAATTCAAAATAGTTTTAGTTTAATAAATAGAATTGTTGAACTAGGTTTAACAGAAATATTATTTCGTGAAAATTTAGGGTTTTTTTCTTACTCACCATTAGGCTTTGGACATTTAACTGGTAAATATGTTTTGGACTCTAATGCGAAAGGGAGAATAAATTTATTTCCTGGATACGCACAAAGATACAATAAACCAGGTGTTGTTATTGCGGTTGAAGATTATTTAAAGTTAGCAAAGGAATTCAATCTCTCGTTAACTCAAATGGCTTTAAGTTTTGTTTTTAGTCAATGGTTTGTGACAAGTACTATTGTTGGGGCAACTTCAATGAATCAATTAAAAGAAAATTTGTCTGCATATAAAATAGGGCTTGAAGATGATATTTTAGAAAAAATTGATTCTGTGCATTTAAAAACAATGAATCCTGCACCTTAGATTATGAAAAATAAAAAATATATTGATGAGAGTTTAAAGCATATTTGGCATCCATGTTCTCAAATGAAGCATCATGAAAAAATTCCACTTATTCCAGTTAAAAATGCAAAAGGAAGTTGGCTATTTGATTTCGATGATAAAAAATATTTAGATGTAACTAGCTCGTGGTGGGTAAATCTATTTGGTCATAATAATAAAATAATTAAGCAATATATCGTTAATCAACTTAATCAAGTCGAACATATAATGCTTGCTGGGGCAACTCATGAACCTGCTATTCAACTATCTAAAAAATTAGGGAAACTAACAAAATTGGGTCATTGCTCTTATGGAAGTGATGGAGCAAATGCAGTTGAAATTGCATTAAAAATGAGCTCTCATTATTGGCAAAGGGTAGGACAACCAAGAAAAAATAAATTTGTTTACCTTGAAAATAGTTATCATGGGGAGACAATAGGGGCTTTATCAGTAACCGATATTCCTATTTTTAGAAGGCAGTATACATCTCTAATAAAACCTTATTTCTCAGTTAAATCTCCAGATTCAAGACTAAAAAAAGTAAATCAAACATCTATTGAATTTATCCAAGGCAGAATAGATGCATTAAAAAAATTATTTGAAAATAAACATGAGGTCATTTCAAGCATTATTTTAGAACCCTTGATTCAATGTGCAACTGGTATGGGTATGTATGATTCAATTTATTTAAAAAAGGTGAGGGAATTATGTAATGAATATGATATTCATTTAATTATTGATGAGATTGCTGTTGGCTTTGGAAGAACAGGAAAAATGTTTGCTCACCAATATGAAAAAATCGTTCCCGATTTTATTTGTTTATCAAAAGGACTTACTGGCGGCTATCTTCCTCTTTCAGTTACTCTTACAAATGATACTATCTATTCAGCTTTTTATTCAGATAAATTTGCCGACGCCTTTCTTCATTCTCATAGCTATACTGGGAATCCACTTGCTTGTAGTGCAGCATTAGGAACTTTATCAATTTTCGAGACACAGAATGTATTTAAAAATAATAAAAAAACAGCTGATCTAGTTAATA
>JAOMCC010000026.1 GCA_028344855.1 Nitrosomonadales bacterium
TCTCACAAGCATTTAATGTAAAATATATCCTTTACCAACAAAGAAATACAAATCAAATTATGTCAAATTTACAATCAATTATTGAGGATGCTTTTGAAAATCGCTCTTCAATAACCGCAAAATCAGTAAGTAATGAAATCAAAAGCGCAATTCATGAAGCAATCAATGGATTAAATAATGGATCACTTAGAGTAGCCTCAAGAGAAAATTTATCTCAAAAATGGCAAACGCATCAATGGCTTAAGAAAGCAGTATTGCTATCGTTTCTTATTAAGGATAACAATATAATGAATAGTAATTATACAAATTACTTTGATAAGGTTGAATCTAAATTTGCTCACTTCCAAGATAAAGATTTTAAAGAAGGAGGGTATAGAGTTGTTCCAAATGCCATGGTGCGAAAAGGAAGTTTTATTGGTAAAAATGTAGTACTAATGCCCTCTTATGTAAATATTGGAGCATATGTAGACGACGGGACTATGGTTGACACATGGGCTACAGTTGGGTCCTGTGCTCAAATAGGGAAAAATGTTCATTTATCAGGTGGAGTAGGAATTGGAGGTGTGCTTGAGCCAATACAAGCTGGCCCAACAATTATTGGAGATAATTGCTTTATTGGTGCGAGATCAGAAGTTGTAGAAGGAGTTATCATTGAAGATAATTCTGTAATTTCTATGGGTGTGTATATTGGACAATCAACAAAAATATTTGATAGAGAAACTGGTGAAGTTACTTACGGAAGAGTACCAAAAGGGTCAGTTGTAGTTTCTGGAAACTTACCATCTAAAGATGGGTCGTATAGTCTTTATTGTGCAGTAATCGTTAAAAAAGTGGATGAAAAAACTTTAGGTAAAGTTGGTATTAACGAACTCCTTAGAGGGATATAAATGTTAAAAGTATATGGAATTAAAAATTGTAATACTGTTAAAAAAAGCTTAACTTGGCTTGAAACGAATAAAATTCCTTATGAATTCTATGATGTAAAAAAACAAGTATTAAATGAATCAATACTCGATAGTTGGATGAATAATATTCCAACCCCATACAATTGGGAGATCCTTATTAATAAAACAGGAATGACCTGGAGAAAATTACCAGAGACTAAGAAAAAAATGAAGTTAGATATAAATAAAGCCATCAAACTTATATTGGAAAACTCATCCGTAATGAAAAGACCGGTAATTTTAAAAAATAATTTTAACTATTGGGTTTGACGAATCTGAATTTAACCAAAGAATCCTATGACTAAAACTCTTAATCTTACTAAAGAATTAATATTAAAAAAATCCATTACTCCTGTTGATGATGGATGCCAAGACTTATTAATAAGCCATCTAGAATCATTAGGATTCACGATTGATAAATTACCTTCTGGTGAGGTTACTAATTTTTATGCTCGAAAAGGAAATGAAGCTCCTCTGTTAGTTTTCGCTGGCCATACAGACGTTGTTCCTCCGGGTCCTTTAAAAGAATGGACCTCGCCACCATTTGAGCCTACTGTTAAAAATAATAGATTATATGGTAGAGGGGCGGCTGATATGAAAACTTCTTTAGCTGCATTTATTGTAAGTATTGAAGAATTTTTAACCGAAAATAAAGATCATAAAGGTTCTATAGGTTTATTAATAACTTCAGATGAAGAAGGCATAGCTACAGATGGAACAGTAAAGATAGTGGAAGCTCTCAAGAATAAGAAAGAAAAAATAGACTTTTGTATTGTTGGAGAACCTACTTGTGTTTCTAAGTTTGGTGATACTATAAAAAATGGTAGAAGAGGCTCATTATCTGCAAAACTTAAAGTCAAAGGTATTCAAGGCCATATAGCCTATCCTGAATTAATAAAAAATCCTATTCATACAGTTGCGCCAGTAATTGACGAATTAGTTAATACTATATGGGATGAAGGAAATGAATACTTTCCAAAAACATCCTGGCAAATTTCAAATATCAATGGAGGAACTGGGGCAACAAACGTTGTCCCTGGATTCGTTGAAATTTTATTTAACTTTAGATATTCATCTGAAAGTACCTCAGATATTCTTATGGAAAACGTTGAAAAAATATTGGGTAAACATCAGTTAGATTATGATATTGACTGGCAGCATTCTGGTGAGCCCTACCTAACTGAAACTGGTTCTTTGGTAAATGCACTTTCAGATGCAGTCAAAGAAATTACTGGAAACGAACCCACAATATCAACTACTGGAGGGACATCTGATGGTCGATTTATTGCAAAAATTTGTGATCAAGTAGTAGAATTTGGACCAATCAATGAATCAATACATAAAATTAATGAAAATGTTAATATTGATGATATTGAAACATTAAAAAATATTTATAAATTAGCTATTTTAAAAATTTTAAAATAGTGTATTTTTAAAATTTATTCCTTAAATTTTTTTAACAAACTACTAACCTGTGACTGACTAAGCTCAATATAGTGTCCTTTTTGCAAATTTAAAGGCAGTCTAATTTCTCCGAACCTTATTCTTATTAGGCGATTAACAGTAATATTGAAGACTTCAAAAAGTCTTCTAACTTCACGATTGCGCCCCTCTTTAAGAATGACCTGATACCAATTGTTAGATCTTTCTCCGCGTTTAAAAATTATTTTTTGAAATTGCGCTAAACCATCCTCTAATTTTATGCCAGATTTTAATTCTGCAATTTGATTATCATCTAATTTTCCATGCACTCTAACTGAATATTCCCGCTCAATTTCATAACGTGGATGCATTAATCTATTGGCAAAGTTTCCATCAGTAGTAAAAATTAATAGTCCAGAGGTATTAAAATCTAGTCTTCCTATAGATATCCACTTAGCATTTTTAATTATAGGAAGATTATCAAAAACTGTCTGCCTCCCTTTTGGATCTTTTTTAGAAACAATCTCACCTTCAGGTTTATTGTAAATTAAAATTCTTTTTAAAATTTTTTCAGAGTTTAATTTAATTAGCTTTCCATCAAAAATAATTTGATCAGTATTAGAAACTGGTTGGCCTAATTTAGCTAATTTATTATTAACAGAAATTCGTTTTTCAATAATTGCTTTCTCGATATCTCTTCGAGACGCAATACCAATTTGTGAAAGTGCTTTTTGAATTCTTATTCCTGAGGAATTGACGCTATTTTTTTTCAGAACTATTTAGCCGGAGGAATTATATTATTGGAGAAATCTTTTTCATCAACAATGATATTAGAATCAACTGCATTATTAGAAGATTGAGCAATATCATTTTCATCAGTATTTGAAAGTTCAGCTGTTAAAGAACTATTTAATTCTGGCAATTCTGAAAGAGATTTTAATGCAAAATCATTAAGGAAGTGTTTTGTTGTAGCATACAAAGATGGTCTTCCTGGAACCTCTTTCTGCCCAATAATATCAATCCATTCTCTTTCTATAAGTTGTCTTAGAGTGTTTGAGCTTAAAGACACTCCTCGAATTTTTTCAATATCTCCCCGTGTCACAGGCTGTCGATAAGCAATAATAGCTAAGACTTCCATTACTGCTTTTGAATAATTAGGTGCTCGGTCTGGAGCTAACCGCATTAAAAACTCTGTAAAATCTGATTTAGCTTGAAATCGATAACCTGAGGCAACTTGAATAAGGTTTAATGACTTGTCTTGCCAATCATTTTTTATCTCATCTAAAAGCATTCTGATTGTTGATCTATCTGTCTTATCAATAAATAATCTTCCAAGATCTTCAACAGATATTGGCTGACTACTTGTTAATAAAGCAACTTCAAGAATTTCTTTTATTTTTTCAATTTGAGCCATTTATATCTCTCCTAGTTGAAGATATATTGGTGACGAAGAAGACTGTTGATTAATTTTAATTAAACCTTCTTTAGTTAGCTCAAGAATAGCAAGAAAACAAACGACTAATTTTGGAATTGGTTCTTTATCAGTATCAAAAAAGCTGGAGAATTCTAATAAATCTTTTTCATTTAATTTTCTTAAAATAATCGTCATATGCTCTCTAACTGACAATTCAGATCGACTGATTTGGTGTTGTTCAAATTGCTTTACTCTTCTAAGGACATTTTTCCAAGCATCAAATAATTCATCAACAGACACATCTGGATATTCGATTTGAGTTACTCTTTCAAAGTAGGATTGGGCGATCATAATATTCTTACCAACCTGTGGCATATTTTTAAGATTTTCAGAGGCATCTTTCATTAACTCATATTCAATTAGTTTTTTAACCAATTCTGCTCTAGGATCATCCTCATCATCTTCTAAAATAGGTTTTGGTAATAACATTCTTGACTTAATCTCAATTAACATGGCAGACATTAATAAATAGTCTGCAGCAAGTTCGAACTTAATTACTTGCATCTTTTCTACATAATTTATGTATTGGTTTGTTAAATTAGCCATTGGAATATCTAGAATATCAATATTATTTTTTCTGATTAAATATATTAATAAATCCAAAGGTCCTTCGAATGAATCAAGATAAACTTCTAAAGCATCAGGAGGGATATACAAATCTTGAGGAAGTAATTCTATTTCTTCACCATAAACCTTAGCTAAATTTTTTATATTGTCAGTCATTAGAAATCTATTCCCATTTCTTCCCTTACCTCTCTCATAGTATCTTTAGCAATTTTTCTTGCCTTTTCGCAACCATCTGCTGCAACACTTCTAATTAAATCTGGACTATCTTTATACTGCTGTAATTTATCTTTATAATCTTTAGATTCCCTATTAAATAAAATAGTATTAGATTCGTTATTTATCAATTTAAATTCTGGCTCTATAAGTATCATTTTACCTCCACCCTCTAAATAACCGAGTAGCCTCTCTTTATCACCAAGACTTAAACCCTGTTGATCTTCAATAAGTGATTGGGCAGATTCTAAAACTTGCTCATCACCTTTTGTCATATAAGAAGCTCGTAATTCTTCATATAAATGACTCTTCTTTGTTCCAAGTTTCTTTATAGCTTGTTTAGCTTTTTCTTGATAACCAATATCTTTACCATATAAATTATTAAATTCTTTCACAATATTTGATGTTAATTTGACAAATGGTATTTGATTCTCGGCTCCTGATATTTGAGTAGCCCGATAAAGCAAAACATCTGCACTTTGCATTAAATCTTGGCCTAAATTACCTAAAGTTAAAGTCTTTTTTTCTCCGTCTTCTAAATTATTTATTTTACTAAACCAATTTATTGGGGTAATCATTGATAATAATGTAAAAATTTCTGTATGTTCTGGAATTTTAGATTGAATAAATATAGTTGCTTGGGCAGGATCTAAACCACAAGCTAACCAATCGATAATCATTTTTTCAGTAGTTTTTTCAATTAATTCTGGCTTGGCATTTCTTGTAACCAAAGAATGTAAATCAGCAACAAAAAATAAACATTCACTTTCGTGTTGCAATCTTATCCAATTTGAAAGCTTTAAATCATATTCAGTATTAAATAAATTTAAAGTTGGTTTGATACCAGAAACTATTCTCTCTATTGCCATTTATAAATGTTGTCCTATTTAACCAAATATAGCAAAAATAATGCTTTTACTTATATTTATTAGTGGAAATAATATATTACCGAGCACACCAGAAAAAAGTAAAAATATTATTATAAATAATCCATACTTTTCTAAATTTTCAATATAACTTGACCATGGATAAGGAAGTAAGCTTACTGCAACCCTTCCTCCATCTAATGGTGGAATTGGAAGCATATTCAATACCATTAAGATAAGATTAATTTGAATACCTGCAAGAGCCATTACTTGCAAAAAGAATATAGAACTATCAGGAAATAATTGTAATCTTGCATATAAAAATGTCCAAAAAATTGCCATCAATAAATTAGAAAGTGGTCCTGCCAGAGCAACCCACATCATATTTTTCTTTGGATTTCTTAAATTAGAAAAATTTACTGGGACAGGCTTTGCCCATCCAAACAATATACCTCCCATCCAAACTGTTAATGCTGGAAGTATGATTGTTCCTATTGGGTCGATATGTTTAAACGGGTTTAAGCTAATTCTACCTAAATAATGAGCTGTCATATCTCCAAAATATTTTGCAGCATACCCATGAGCAGCCTCATGAACTGTAATTGCAAAGATAATAGGTATTGCATAAGCAGTTATTTTTTGAATTATTGTTAACTCTTCCATATACCTCCATCCCAAGTTTTTGGGATGATTATATTGTTCATTTATTTAAACTCCTTTATACCTATTGCTTTTCTGATTTCTTCAATTAAAGGTGTAGATATACTCAATGCCTTTTGGGCACCTTCCTTGAGTGTTTTTTCAATATAGCTTTTATCTTTAGTAATTTTCTCATATTCATTTCTAAAAGGTTTAATTTTTTCATCAAGTAAATTAAACAATTCTTCTTTTGCTTCACCCCAT
This sequence comes from Nitrosomonadales bacterium, assembly GCA_028344855.1. Taxonomy (GTDB): domain Bacteria; phylum Pseudomonadota; class Gammaproteobacteria; order Burkholderiales; family Methylophilaceae; genus BACL14. Next base: position 6,390 of record JAOMCC010000026.1, read on the forward strand.
GCTATTCCGTTTTCATATTTTTTATTTAAATGAAGAATCTCATTTTCATTTCCAAATGCTTGAAAAATTTTAAATACCGAACAGTCGGTTGAATCTTTTGGAACTCCTGGTTCAAGTGAATTAGTCTTAATTTTCATTATTGCTTTTCTTAATTTTTCTGAAGTCTCAAAAATAGGAATAGTATTATTATAACTTTTACTCATTTTCCTACCATCACTACCTGGTAATATTCCCTTTTTTTCATCTATCATTGCTTCTGGAACTGATAAAATATCTCCATAATAATGATTAAATCTATGAGCTATATCTCTTGTCATTTCTATATGTTGTTTTTGATCTTGTCCTACCGGAACTATATCAGCCTTGAACATTAAAATATCAGCTGCCATTAAAATGGGATAGTTATAAAGCCCCATTGTTATTCCTTTATCAGGATCAACTTCATTATCATTATCAGCAACAGCTGCTTTATATGCATGTGCTCTGTTCATCAAACCCTTTGCAGCCAAGCAATTAAGAATCCATGTTAATTCAAAAATATGAGGTACGTCTGATTGCCTATAAAAAGTAACTTGCTCAGGATTTAATCCAC
>JAOMCC010000027.1 GCA_028344855.1 Nitrosomonadales bacterium
TACCAGTAGCAACCTTTGCTATTGGAGAGTCTGGTTCATATAATGCTGGACTATTTGCCGTTTCACTCATTTCATTAAATAATAAAAAAGTTAATCAAAAGCTAAAAGACTTCAGAAAAAAACAAGCAACAAAGGTCTTAAATATGAAAATAAATGAAAAATAAATTAAATGGTGTAATCCAACCCCCAGCCTGCTTAGGGATGCTTGGCGGTGGTCAATTAGGTCGATTTTTTACGATCTCAGCGCAAAAAATGGGTTATTCAGTTTTGGTCTTAGATCCAGATAAAAAAAGTCCTGCTGGAAAAATTGCTGATAAGCATATATGTAAGACATACAACGATTTAGAAGCACTAGATGAGTTAAAATCTGCTTGTAAAGTAGTTACTACTGAATTTGAAAATATTCCTTATGAAACATTAAAGTATCTTGAAAAAGATATTGTTGTTCGTCCAGGATCTAAAGCAGTTTCGATTGTTCAAAATCGAATCAGAGAAAAAAATTTTCTCAAGGATTGCGGATGCCCAGTTGGAAAATTTATAGTTATTGATTCTCTTGAATCAATAAAAAACATTAACGAACAAAATAGTATTTTTCCTGCAATTCTTAAAACGGCTCAATTTGGTTATGATGGTAAAGGTCAGATTCATGTAAATAACAAGATTGAATTAGAAGCGGCATTTAAAGATTTTAATAATGCACCATGTATTCTCGAAGAAAAATTAGATTTAGATTTAGAGGTATCATTAGTTTTATCAAGATCAAGCAAAGGAAATTTTGAAATATACACACCTATAGAAAATCAACATGTCTCTGGAATACTAGATTTATCAATTATTCCTGCTCGAATAAATTCTTCTCTTAAAGAAGCAGCAACAATGCTTGCTAAAAAAATATCCAATCAATTAAATTATATTGGAGTTATGGCGGTAGAATTTTTTATAAGTAAGGATATTCTTTATGTAAATGAAATTGCCCCTAGACCACATAATTCAGGTCATTTTTCTATTGATACTTGTACAAGTAATCAGTTTGACCAACAAGTTTTAGTTTTGGCAGGAAGAGAATTAGAAAAATCAGTAATTAAATTTCCGATAGCAGTTATGTTAAATTTGTTAGGAGACTTGTGGTTTAGGGGAAATGAACAAAAAGAACCAAAATTTGAATTAATAGCAGGAGAGGGGATAAGTCTTCATCTTTATGATAAAGATGAACCACGTGTTGGAAGAAAAATGGGGCATATAACAATATTAGGTTTGAAAAATCAATCTCAAATAGACATTATTGAAAAAGCAGAAGTGATAAGAAAAACTTTGTGGGAGAATTAAAAAAAGCCTCTAGTCAGTAGAAGCTTTATAAAATTACATTGATTTAAGTGCACTATTAAGTCTGGATTTGTGGCGGGCTGCTTTATTTTTATGAATGATTTTTTTATCAGCAATTCTATCGATAATTGGTAAGTTCTCATCAAACATTTTTTTTGCGACTTTTTTATCTCCCGAGAGAATTGCATTACTGATTTTCTTAATAGCAGTTCTAAGTGTTGATTTAAGACTTGCATTATGAAGGCGTTGAGAATCGTTTTGTCTTGCACGTTTTTTTGCTTGAGCCGTATTGGCCATAAAAATCCTTATATACTATTTTGAAAGAAGTCGTATTTTATCTACTTTCGCTTACAAGTACAAGTATTTGAATGTAATTACTTTAGTAAGTTTAGTTATGTTTTGCATGATAAAATTAAATTAAATAATTTAAAGCTTATTAATGAATTTATTAAAAACACTTGCCAGCGTTGGTGGAATGACAACTATATCTAGAATATTAGGGTTTATTCGGGATAGCATTATTGCAAGAGTTTTTGGAGTAGGTATTACAACCGATGCATTTTTTGTAGCTTTTAAAATTCCAAATTTGCTAAGGAGAATATCTGCTGAAGGAGCTTTTACACAAGCTTTTGTGCCCATTTTAGCTGAATATAAAACAAAAAAAACTAAATTAGAAACTAATCTTTTAATTAGCAAAGTTGCTTCCTTACTCGGAGTTTTTTTAGTTCTAATTACTGCTTTAGGTGTTTTTGGAGCTCCTTGGCTAATTTATTTGAGTGCTCCGGGTTTTGTTTCAGACCCTCAAAAATTTAATCTTACAGTAGATTTACTTCAAATCACATTTCCGTACATATTTTTTATATCTTTAGTTTCTATGGCAGGAGGGATATTAAATACATACGGAAAATTTGTGGTTCCTGCGTTTACACCTGTTTGGCTTAATATTTCATTTATTATCGCAGCATTATGTTTTTCAGATTTTTTTGAACAACCCATTAAGGTTTTAGCTTGGGCGGTATTTTTTGGTGGAGTTTTACAATTATTTTTTCAAATACCCTTTTTAAAGCAAATTGGATGTATACCAAAATTTAATTTAGATATAAAAGATAAAGGAGTTTGGAGGATTTTAAAATTAATGGGGCCGGCAGTTATAGGAGTATCTATAATGCAGATTTCATTATTAATTAATACGATTTTTGCATCTTTTCTTTCCTCAGGAAGTGTTTCATGGCTATATTATGCGGATCGACTTATGGAATTTCCTGCCGGTGTACTAGGAGTTGCCCTAAGTACTATTTTACTTCCAAATTTGTCAAAAAGTTTCTCTAAGAAAAAAACTGGAGATTACTCTGAGCTCATTAATTGGGGATTAAGATTTGGAATTTTATTAGCAGTTCCAGCTGCAATAGCATTAGCAATTTTAGCTATTCCACTTATATCTACTCTATTTTATTACGGTGCTTTTACAAAAACCGATATTCTAATGACCCAATATGCATTAGTTGCATATAGTATTGGTTTGGTTGGATTAATCTTAATTAAAATTTTAGCTCCAGCCTTTTATGCGCAGCAAAATGTAAAGACCCCAGTAAAAATTGCACTATTTACTTTATTTTGTACTCAATTTATGAATTTAATATTTATTGGTTATCTTAAACATACAGGATTAGCTCTAGCTATCGGTTTAGGTGCATGTATTAACGCAGGATTACTTTTTTATCATCTTAAAAAAGGAAAAGTATTCAAATTAAACTCAGGCTGGCTTATGTTCTTAGCGAAAATAATTATTTCAGCTTTTATCATGGCTTTAGGATTGTTTTATTTTAAAGGCAGTATTGATTTGTGGATGAATTATTCAGCTTTATCACGCTTTTCACATTTGATTGCGTTAATATTATTTGGAGCAACAATTTATTTCATTACTCTAAAAATATTTAGATTAGATGTTACTGAATTTTTCAAGAAAACTATTCAATAAATGAGAATTTATAGACATATTCCTGAATTAAATTCTCATGCACCCTGCGTTTTAACTGTAGGTAATTATGATGGTATCCACTTAGGCCATCAAAAATTAATTAATGAATTAATAATTCAGTCTAAAAAGTATCAAATAGATTCTGCAATCATGATTTTTGAACCACATCCCAGAGAATTTTTTACTCCAAATGATGCTCCTTATAGAGTAACCAGCCTTCGTGAAAAGATTGAATTTTTTAAATTAAAAAAAATTAATCGTATTTATGTTATTAAATTTAATGATAAATTTGCTAATATGCCAGGCTTAGATTTTATAAAAAAATTAAAAAAACAAATATTTGTAAAAGTTCTTTTAATAGGAGAAGATTTTAGATTTGGAAAAAATAGAGAATTCGGATTAAAAGATTTGCTGAAAAGTGATATAGAAGTTTCTATTGTTAAAGATGTGGAAAAAAATAATAAAAGAGTTTCTAGCTCTGAACTAAGAAAAGCCTTATCGGGAGGAAATTTAAGTTTAGCTAAGGATTTACTTGGAAGACATTATAGTATTTCAGGAAAAGTAATTTATGGAGAACAAAGGGGAAGATTAATAGGTTTTCCAACGGCAAATATTCATATGTTCCATAATCGTCCTCCAATAAAAGGTGTCTTTGCTGTAAAATTGAATGAAAATTTTGGTGTGGCTAATTTAGGTACAAGACCAACAATAAAAGGTATTTCTAAACTACAGCTAGAGGTACACATCTTAAATTTTTCTAAAGATATATATGGGCATCATGTGCATATAATTTTTTTAAAAAAAATAAGGGATGAAGTAAAATTTGAATCAATAGAAGCACTCAAGACGCAGATAAAAAAAGATATTATTAGCGCTGAGAATTTCCTAAAAAATTATGACTGAAGAAAATAAATATAAATTAAATCTCCCAGATACTGAATTTCCAATGCGAGGAAACTTAGCACAAAGAGAACCAGATTGGGTAAAAGAATGGGTAGAAAAAGATTTCTATAACCAGGTTCGGGTTGCAAGAAAAGGTAAGCCTAAATATATTTTGCATGATGGCCCTCCATATGCAAACGGAGATATTCATATTGGTCATGCTGTTAATAAGATTTTAAAAGACTTTATTGTTAAATCAAAAACTATTTCGGGTTTTGATGCGCCCTATACGCCAGGTTGGGATTGTCATGGCCTTCCAATTGAATTAGTTGTTGAAAAAGAGCATGGTAAGAATATAGATCCAAATAAATTTAGAAGTTTATGTAGAGAATATGCACTAAAGCAAGTAGAAAAACAAAAAAGTGATTTTAAGAGATTAGGTGTACTAGGGGATTGGAATAATCCTTATCTCACAATAGATTTTAAAACAGAAGCTAATATAGTCAGATCACTTGCAAAAATATATGAAAAAGGTTTTTTATATCAAGGAAGTAAGCCAGTACATTGGTGCACTGATTGCTCATCTGCTCTTGCAGAAGCAGAAGTTGAATACGAGGATAAGTCTTCAATAGCAATCGATGTAAAATTTAATTGCATAGATTCTAATGATCTTAAGTCTATATTTAAAATCGAAGAGATTAATTCTGTATCAGCAATTATATGGACAACTACTCCGTGGACTTTGCCAGCAAATGAAGCAATTTCAGTTAATCCAAATTTTAAGTATGGTTTATATAAAAACAAAAATGATTGTTTTATACTTGCTGATGAATTAGCTGATTCAAGATTAAATCTTTATAAATTGTCAGCTAAGAAAGTCGCAAGTTGTAAAGGAATTCAACTTGAAGGAGTATTATTTTCACATCCATTCTTAAATAAAAAAATACCAATAATATGTGGTGACCATGTTACAACCGAGTCAGGAACTGGATTAGTCCATACAGCCCCGGCACATGGATTAGACGACTATGTTGTCGGATCTAGATATGATCTACCGGTTGAGAATCCTGTCGATGCTAGAGGGAAATTTAATAAAGATGTTCCATTTTTTTCTGGAATGAGTGTTTGGGATTCAAATACTAAAATTATTGACCTTCTAAAAATTAAAAATATGTTAGTTTGCGAAGAAAAATTTATTCATAGCTACCCTCACTGTTGGCGACATAGGACACCAATTATTTTTAGAGCAACAACACAATGGTTTATAGGAATGGATAATAATTCTCTTAGAGGTTTAGCAAATAACGCTGTAAAAAGTACTAAATTTTATCCAGAATGGGGGAAAAATCGACTTGAATCTATGATAAAAAATAGGCCAGATTGGTGTATTTCAAGACAAAGAAATTGGGGGGTACCAATTCCAATTTTTATTCATAAGGAAACATATTTACCCCATCCTAACACGCTTGATTATTTGGAGATTATTGCTAAGAGGATTGAGAAGGAAGGTATTGATGCTTGGTTTAATCTTAAACCTGATTCAATTCTGGGCGAGGATGCTAATAATTATATAAAAATTAACGATACACTTGATGTGTGGTTTGATTCTGGGACTACACATCAATCCGTTTTGAAAGAAAAAAAAGAATTAACTTTTCCAGCAGATCTCTATCTAGAAGGGTCAGATCAACACAGGGGTTGGTTCCAATCGAGCCTACTTACAAGCTGCGCTATTAATAAAGAAGCACCTTATAAGTCCCTATTAACACATGGATTTGTTGTTGATGGTGAAGGTTATAAGATGAGTAAATCAAAGGGAAATGTTATTGCACCTCAAAAAATAATAGATCAGTTTGGGGCAGATATTTTAAGGTTGTGGGTTGCTACTACAGATTATTCTGGCGAGCTGAATATTTCAAATGAAATTATAAAAAGAGTTTCAGATAGCTATAGAAGAATAAGAAATACTTTAAGATTTTTATCAGCAAACTTGGAAGATTTTGATTCAAAAGAAATGTTAATTGATTCAAAAGAAATGTTATCAATAGATAAGTATGGCTTGTATCTAATTTCGAATCTGCAAAAAGATATCTTAAAAGACTATGAATCTTTTGATTTTTACTTAGCTATGCAAAAATTCTTATCATTTTGTTCGGAAGATTTGGGTGGCTTTTATCTTGATGTATTGAAAGATAGACTTTATACAACTCAAGAGGATTCTAAAGCTAGACGATCAGCTCAAACTGCATTATTTCATATTACACAATCACTTATAAGAATTATGGCTCCAATTTTAAGTTTTACTGCTGAAGAATTATGGCGCGTAGTAAATAAAGAAAATACAAAAACCATTTTTGTTGAAAATTGGCATGAGTTACCAAATCATGGACTTTCTAAAAAAGAGTTATTAGGATGGAGAAATACCCTTGAGGTTCGAAATTTAGTTAATAAAAAAATAGAAGCGTTACGAGAAAAAAATATAGTTGGATCTTCACTTCAAGCTGAAGTAAAAATTTCTGCGCCATTAGAAATACATGAAAGTCTTGATTCCTTCAAAGATGAACTTAAATTTATTTTAATTACATCAAATGCTTCACTTAGCAGCTCCAAAAAAGATTTAAAAATTGAAGT
>JAOMCC010000028.1 GCA_028344855.1 Nitrosomonadales bacterium
ATTTGATTTTGCTCCTCATCATCGTCAATAATTGTTGCTAGATCTTCATTTGCTATTTTTTGAATTTCTTCGTCCTCAAGGCCTGTTTCTTTTCGACATTTTTGAGTCAAATAATCTGTACCGGCCTTATCATTTGACTTAATACATTCTTTTAATTCTTCGAATTCTGACATTTGTCTTAATTTTTGAACCTCATCTTTGATTTGCTCTTCATTGTCATTAAGAGGTATATCCAAAGCAGAAATTATTTTAGGGAAATATAAATTACTTGCACCTTTTTGAACAACCAAAGGTGTTTCTTCGCACTTACCCAAGCTCGCTTGAGGTATATATTCCCATGGCTGCTTGTTTGAGCATTTTACACCCATACTTTTTACGGCATCTTTCGAAGTAATACCTGCTAAAGACCTAGAAGATTTACATACTTCGCAATGTATCTCAATTGAGCCTAAGCCACCTTCAAAACTATTTTTCACAGACCTAAATTTTAATTTATCCTCAATGTCACAACGACCACTATCAGCAATATTTTGATTTGAATGAACCCATTTAGCCCAATTTACATCACTTAAATGTCCATTTTTACAGGCCATTACAAATCGCATGGGAGTTAATTTATTACCTTTACACTCTTCATTTGTACATTTAGGAGTATCGAATTGTGGGTTGGTATATGGCCATTTTTGTAAACGATCACAGTTTGAACAAAATAGCCATTCAGGAAACCTTCTAAATGGGATTTTTTGTTGGTAGCTCCTTTGATTATCATTAAGTACTGGTGGCATTCTAAATTCATTAACTCTAAGCTTTGCTGAGAGTCTTTTAAGTTCTATTGGTTCGCCATCTTTTTTCCATTTAGAAATATCTTCTGCAATAAATGATTCTTGGCCAATATCTATTATGGCACCAACTCCAAAGGGAATAATGCACTGGCTTCTTCTTATCTTTCTGTCCATTATTTACCACCTGTTACTTTAATTATAGCCTCAAGATCAATATTTCGCATTGAATTTAAAGTGCTCCACCCTTCAGGATTACGCTGGTCGTATCGGCTTAATAATTTTTTATATTGTCTACCTCCATCGTAATACAATGGTTTATATTTTTCACCTTCAGCGGTTTCTGTTTTTTTAACCCATTCCTTTACAAGATCTTTAATATGTTCTTTAATAGCCACTTCTTCTTCTGGTTCTGCCATACACATCCGCTCTTCCAATGTTTTAATGATTTCTTTTGTTTCAGGCATTAAAGGTTTAAAATCTTGCGCTTTATCATCACCACCCAATCCAGCAGCATGACGCATCACTATTACTAGAGCAGCATGAAGTGATCTTATTCTTGAAGGGTAAGCGAAAGGAGTAACGCTGGTAGGCTCAACTGCCCTATATAACTTCTTGTGATATGCATTAAAATTTTCATAATGTGATCGATCTCTGGGTTTGTATGGACTATATAAGGTTACAACTATACCAGGTGGATATTTATCACTACGACCCACGCGGCTTGATGCTTGGATGTATTCAGAGGTAGTTTTAGGTTGACCAAAAATTAACATTAAACCCAGTCGGCTTACGTCCACACCAACCGAAATCATGTTGGTACAGGGTAAGATATCAATGGCATCATCGTTAAACTTTTTTTCTAATTTTGATAAAACTTGAGGAATTTCAAAAGCCGGTCTACTTCCAGAAAGCTCTTCAACATTCGCTAATTTTCGCCTATTTTTTTCATCAGATGTAATAATTCTCACTCGCTTAGGAATATCATCCTTACTTTTAGTCATAGATTTTCCAAGTTCTCGTCGACTATTATGATAAATAATTTGCGTCCACCATGTATCTTTAGCCTCCTCACTTAATTGACACTCTAAAACCGATTGGCTTAATGCTGCAGATAATCTTACTAATGAGGTATCTTGTGTATGCCCTTGATTCATAATACCAATATATAAGCGGCCTAAAGCGTCATAATTAGTTCTAGCAAAATAAGAATCATCGCTTGATAAACCCGGAGGTGGAAAAATATCTACTGTTCTTCCGTATAGTTTTTTAACCTGTTCGTTAGCTCTTCTAATAGTTGCAGTTGCAGCAATATATTTAGGTTTAATTTTTTCTTTACTATTAGAAATAATTACGGTTTCAATCGCTGCCTCATAAACCCCAGTTATAGTACCCAAGGGTCCAGAAATTAAATGTAATTCATCTTGAATAATTAAAGAGGGTGGCCTATTCTCATCTCCACCAAATAAATTTTTAGCTTGTGAGTCCCACGCCAATCTCGCAAATTTATCAATAGTCCCTATAATGAAACTTGGCGGCTTTCTAAATATATCATCATCTACAACCGTGACAGGTATTGATTGATGTAAATCACAAGAACTTGTTGGGCAGAAAAACGAAAATGTACTCTGAGTAACGACTATTCCATAATCCTTTTCATCTTCTGTTTTTTTATCCGGAACAATCTTTGTTCCACAAAGGGGGCATTGAAGAAGTGCAAATTCATTTTTTGGCCTCTCTTCATTCAGTAAAGCTTTATATTTTTGATATGCCCCAAGAAATTTATCATTCTCAGAATTAAACTTATTTGGACTGGTATTTTCACCTACAAATAGTCCAAGGGTAAATGAAGTTTCTCCGAGAAGAGCTTCTCTTTCTTTTCTTATTAGCTCTAAACATGAAATTAAAGTCGATGCCCTTTGAAATTGCTGTGCAGTTAATAATCTTAAAGTGTATCTTTTTATAACTGAAGTCCCAGCTCCTTTTTGGCCAAATTTTAATCTTCTGTAAATCAATTCAAATGCTGCAAGCCCCAGATAAGCTTCAGTTTTTCCCCCACCTGTGGGAAACCATATTAAATCGACCACATCTCTATCTTCGCTATTTGGATTTACCAATGATTCGATTGCAACTAATAAGAATCCAAGTTGAAAAGGTCGCCACTTGAACATTTCAAACTTTTTATCGTCATAAGATGGGCGAATAGTGTTGTAATCTATTTCATCTCTATTTCTCAAAGACACGAATTCTTTTTCTGTTGTATGTATCATTTGCCTCATCATCACATTATTCATAATCGCAAATGCTTGCTTCACCTCAGGATTGGTAGTAATTTCCGTAATACCTTTTAACATTCTCTTGTGTGCTTTATTCACCCTAGCTAAAATTCTTTCCTTCGCTTTTTTTAAATCTGACTGAACATCTTCCTTACTAATTTTTTTAAACCACACTCTATAATCTTCAGTAAATGCATTTAATTTATTTCTCAGAATATCCGCATCAATGCTCTCATCACTTAAAAATTTTAATGATATTGCTTTTTCATTGTTTATATTATTTGTTACCGGCTTTACTTCCGATGTAGGAAGTGAGCTAGTTTGTATATATTTAATATCTTCTGACCAAAAGGGAGCGCATCCATGACCAACAGCAAATGTTGCTTTCTTTTTATATTGAAGAGCTAATTCCTCTTCTTCTTCATCGAAAGCTAATTTGTCACTTCCTTGATATTCTCGAATAGATCCATTTACTAAGGAACATCTAAAACCGACTTGAAAAAGGCAGTCTTCTGTTCTAATACTAGATTCTTCTTTTTGTTGAGTTTTATTTATGATTGTAATTGTTATTAAATAGCCCTTTCCTGTTGGACGCCAAATAACATTCAATTCTGCTTTTTTATTAAAAATTTCAATTGTATGGTTTTTGCTAGATTGAGAATGAGTTACTGTTTTCGGAGATTCCTCAGTCGCTAATGGGTTTCTAATCCATTTTGGCCATTTACCAGAGATGTCTTGATTGAATATTCGGTCTTTTTCATCAATTTTTTCTTGTTCTTTTATTTCATTAGCTGTTATTTTTTTATATTCTGCAGCCCATGCATCAATTCTTATTTCATTACAATCTAACGTAAAAAAAACTAAACCCCATTGAAGCAGGAGCATCTTGAAAAATTAAGCTTAACGGAGAATCATCATCTTTTTCATCTTCTCCGGCTGGCGAACTAGTTACATCATCATCCGGAGTTATTTCTATTTGTGCATCCTGTGGAAATAAAGTACCCGCCAAATATCTAATATGAGGCTTATCTTTCATCGTTTCATTTTCAGCCCCCACAGGACCAATAAGTTCTTTTCTTAAATAGTTAACAATTTTTTCTCGTTCTAACTTAAAAGATTTATTGGACACTTAAACCCCTTTGCTTTAAATTAAAACTTAAGTACTCCTTAAATTCTTTAGAAGAGGCAATCCATAAATAAGTACGAGCTCGAGTCAGCGCAATATACAAAGTAGCTAGAGGATTTTTCATATCTTTAATTTTTTCTGTATCAACTAAAATAATACACATTCGCTCTAAACCTTTAAAATTTTTAATCGTACTAAATAGGATTTTATTATCCTCTAACATTACATTATTTTGACTTATTTCCTGAATTCTTTTTCTCCATCTTTTATCTAACTTTGATGCGATAGAATCTGAAAATTGTAATGGTGATAAAATGGCTATATCAGATAAAGGTATATCTTCCTCACCTACCCATTTACCAAGAATTTTATTGATTTCATTCAGCTCATCTTCTTGATCAATTACATCACAATGAATAACACTTTTACCAGTATTTTTTGAAAAGGGATCACCAATCGAAGCCCCAGTATGGAATTCAGCCTGACTAACAATTTGCTTAGTATTTCTACAATTTTGGGATAATTTGTGAGATGTATGATTATAACTTTTCATAATTTCATAAGCTTCATCATCAAAACATCCAACTACACCTGCTTGTTTATTTGGATCCATGAAATAACGCCATTTTCCATTTGAAAGGCCATTTTTTAAAGCTGAATCCATAATATCCATATTCTCAGCAGACATTAAATCTTGGCCTTCATCTACTATTAATACATCAAATTGAGTCTCGATAGAATTAAGCAATTCCTTTAATTCGAGTTTCGAGCATATATTCAGTATGTAGTTTTTATCTTTTAATTCATCAGCTAATTGACTCTTTAAATAAGTAGCAAATAACTCTTCCATCACTAATAAAATTACACTCTTTTGCTTAAATAATTCTCTTCGAGTAATTTCAACAGCTAAAAAAGATTTTCCAGTTCCCGCACCCCCGGTACAAATTATTCTTTCGTTATCTTCTATGGCGTCAATTATCAAGTATTGCTCCTCTGTGTGCTTATTAATTTCCTTGTCTTCTTGCACTAACTTATTAAATAAAGAAGGCGAATGATCAAAATCAGGACGAAGCTTATTAATAATTTGTGATAATACTGGATCATTAGAAAGAAGCTCCCTTCTGTTCTGTTTTCCTACCCAATAATCAATTAGCCTAATTAAATACTTTTTAAAAAATACTTTATCTTTAGTAAATCTGTCATCACAAACTGACTCATCAGGCCATTCAGGTGAATTTTCATTAAAGCTTACATCTGGAAAAATTACTCCATAGCCTATTGAGAGCTTTTTTGTATTAATTTTTTTTTGGAGTGCGTACATTCCGTTTATTGCCTGTTTAAATGGCCCTTCCGAACTTTTATGCTCTACACTATATCTATCCTTATAATACCAAATACCATTTTCACGTCTTATTCTTCCCCCTTTTACTTCAAAAATAAATAACCCTCGAGGACCTAAAAGAACAAAATCTGCCTCACACATCAATTTATAATCACTTTCGGAGATGTTTAGAGAATGAAAAGCTGTCCATCCAGGTCCAAGATCAATATCTCTAAATAAATTAAACACTTTTTTTTCAGCATTACTATTATTATTACGGTATATATTAGGTATTAATTTCAAAATAAAAGCCTTTAAAATGAATTAGTAATTTAAACAGATTTACGTCACTTAATATCAGGAACTTTTCTTTTATAACCTTTTACTCTCTCTCTTTCCTCTACACACTCAACACATTCCTTATAGCCAGCTAATGCTCTTTTTTCATGGATTGGACCTTCACAACTTACGCAAATGGCAAGATTAATATTATATTGGTAGGAAAAACATGCCCAACATAATG
>JAOMCC010000029.1 GCA_028344855.1 Nitrosomonadales bacterium
ATGGAAACTTTAGTAGATCAAGGCAATGTTCTTTTTATTCTTTTAGGTGCAATCATGGTTCTTGCGATGCATGCTGGATTTGCATTTTTAGAGGTAGGTACGGTAAGAGAAAAAAACCAAGTAAATGCTTTAGCTAAAATAATGGCAGATTTTTCAGTATCAACAATAGCCTATTTTTTTATAGGTTATAGTTTGGCGTATGGAATTAATTTCTATGATGCTGCTTCAGCACTTAGTGAAAAAAGTGCATATGACCTCGTTAAATTTTTCTTTTTATTAACTTTTGCTGCGGCAATTCCTGCAATTATTTCAGGTGGAATTGCAGAAAGAGCAAAATTTAACCCTCAAATTGTTGCATCATTCCTTTTGGTTGGATTCTTATATCCTTTTTTTGAAGGGATTATTTGGAATGGAAATTTCGGCTATCAAGAATTTTTAACTAATAATTTTGGGGCTCCTTTTAATGATTTTGCAGGATCTGTTGTTGTTCATGGAATGGGCGGATGGATTGCATTAGCAGCAGTTATATTATTAGGTGCTAGACATGGAAGATATTCAAAAGATGGAAAATTAAATGCTTTTCCACCTTCAAGCATTCCTTTCTTAGCATTAGGTTCGTGGATACTTACTGTTGGATGGTTTGGTTTTAATGTTATGTCTGCACAAACCCTAGACGGTATCACCGGCTTAGTCGCTGTTAATTCTCTTATGGCAATGGTAGGTGGAACTCTTGCTGCTTTAGTAGTTGGTAAAAATGACCCTGGATTCCTATATAACGGACCTTTGGCAGGTTTAGTTGCTGTATGTGCCGGGTCAAATCTTTTTCATCCATTGGGAGCTCTCGCTACAGGGGCTATTGCTGGTGGATTATTTGTCTGGACGTTTGCATTAACACAGAACAAATGGAAAATTGATGATGTCCTTGGTGTTTGGCCGCTTCATGGAATTTGCGGTGCATGGGGAGGTATAGCCGCAGGTATTTTTGGGTTATCGCAATTTGGTGGGCTTGGTGGAGTAACCTTTTTATCTCAATTGGTAGGGACTATTTCAGGTGTTGGAGTTGCATTTTTTGGAGGTTATATTATCTATTCAATTGTGAAAAATGTTATGGGCATACGATTAACTGAAGAAGAAGAATTTAATGGTGCTGATATAACTATCCATAAAATCAATTCAGTTTCTAGTGAAAAGTAATTAAGTTCATTCTTTGACATGCTAAAATTTGGTATGTCAAAGATTCATGTAATTATTCCAGCAGCAGGTTCTAGCTCTAGAATGGGGCAAGAAATACCTAAACAATTTGCATCCTTTCATGGAAAAACGTTAATTGAATGGGTTGATTTTATATTTTCAAATGTTAATGCAGTTGACACAATATCAATTGGTTTTAATAATAGTAAAAAAAAATATATAGAAAATTCTAATTATTCCTTTTCTCATAAAACAAAAATTTATTATTCTGGAGGTAAGAGTAGATCAGATACGGTTTTAAATACACTTAATTTAATAAAAAAATATGCTTTAGATAATGATTGGGTGCTAATTCATGACGCCGCTCGAGTTGGAATTACAGAAATTTTTATCAATTCTTTTATTAAAGAAGTTACTAAAGATAAAGTAGGGGGCATCGTGGCAATTCCTTCAGTTGATACAATAAAGAGATTAGATAAATCAAAAAAAATTACTAAAACAGAAAATCGTGATGAATTGTGGTTAGCTCAAACCCCACAACTGTTTAAATACAAGCAATTAATAGAGGCTCTTGAAAAATATGATGGAATACCAACTGATGAAGCACAAGCAATAGAGTCGCTTGGATTAAAACCAATGGTTTACAAAGGATTGATTACTAATTTTAAAATTACTTACCCTGAAGATTTAATCAATATGAACCAGATTATTAATAAAATAATTAAAGGAAATAAATGACTCGAATAGGACAAGGATTTGATGTTCATAAATTTGTAAAAGATAAGCCTTTAAAGATTGGAGGAGTATTAATTGATTATAATTATGGCTTAGAAGGCCATTCAGATGCTGATGTTTTGATACATTCTATTATAGATGCTTTATTAGGAGCATCATCTCTTGGTGATATTGGTAAGCATTTTCCTGATACTGAAGAAAAATTTAAAGATATTAATTCCCGTGAACTCCTTAAAGAGGTAATCAAAAAATTAAAATCAAATAATTATGTTGTTGGCAATATTGATGCAACTATTATTTGTGAGCACCCAAAGATGCAATCATATATTCCCCAGATGAAAGAAAATATTTCTGATGATTGTTTGTGTGATATAAACGATATAAATATAAAAGCTACAACAACTGAACAGCTTGGCTTTATTGGGAGATCAGAAGGAATTGCAGCACAAGCAATTTGTTTAATTCAGGAAGTCTAATTAATATTGTTTTAATAAAACTATAACTGCACCACTACCTCCATCATGTTTTGGAGCTTGAGCATATGCAATAACTTCATCTTTTTGAGCTAACCAGTTCTTTACCTTATTTCTTAATACAGGTTCTTTATTTTTAGATCCAATACCCTTTCCATGAATAATTCTTATACATCTTACATGTCTTTTTTTACAATCTTGAATAAAATCAACAATGTATGATTTTGCTTCTTGTGAAATCATTCCATGGAGGTCAATAGATCCTTGAACTACCCAGTAACCTTTTTTTAATTTTTTAAGAATTTCAGGTGAATGACCAGATCTTAAAAATAATAAACCTTCTTCAGATTCAACATCTTCAAAAATATAATCATCACTTAATGCGTCAAGTAAAACTTGTTTTTCATCGTCAATAGATTTTTTAGCAATTGGTTTTGGTTTTGGTTTTTTACTTGATGCATCAACAGTTTTAGATTTAATTTTAAGTGGCTTTACATTTTTAACTGCTTCGCGAAAAAGATCTTTTTCATTGTCACTACTCATGGTTTGCAAGGTATCTTTCTGCATCAAGCGCGGCCATACAACCTGAACCAGCACTTGTTACAGCTTGTCTATAAATATGATCTTGAACATCACCAGCAGCAAATACTCCTTCAATACTGGTTGCAGTAAAATTACCTTCTCTCCCAGAGTTAGTAATTATATAGCCATTTTCCATATCTAATTGATCTTTAAATATATCTGTATTTGGTTTATGACCAATAGCAATAAAAACTCCTTTTAATTTAAGTTCTTCAATAGTGTTTGTTTTAACATCCTGAATTTTAATTCCTGTTACGCCAGAATCATCTCCTAGAACTTCATTAAGTTCTTTAAAAAGTGCTAATTCAATTTTCCCCTCTTTGACTTTTTCATGAATTTTGTTAACTTCTATCATCTCAGCTCTGAATTCATCTCTGCGATGAATTAGTGTTACCTTGTTAGCAATATTCGCTAAATACAAGGCTTCTTCAATCGCAGTGCTTCCTCCACCTACTACTGCAACATCTTGATTTTTGTAGAAGAAACCATCGCAGGTTGCACAAGCAGACACTCCTTTGCCTAAAAATTCTGTTTCACTTTTTAAACCAAGGTATTTTGCCGAAGCTCCAGTCGAAATTATCAAAGCATCACATGTATATTCTTCATTGTCACCTATAAGTTTAAATATTTTACCTTTTAATTCACAGGTATTTATATGATCAAATACTATTTCTGTATTAAATCTTAAAGCATGCTTTTCAAATCTATTCATCAAGTCAGGACCCATTACACCCTCATCGTCAGCAGGCCAGTTGTCAACATCGGTTGTTGTCATTAGTTGACCTCCTTGAGCTATACCAGTTATAAGTAATGGTTTAAGATTTGCTCTTGCTGCGTAAACAGCAGCAGAATAACCTGCTGGTCCTGAGCCAAGAATAATTAAGCGTGAGTGTTTCGACATAATTTTAATGTTTCCAGAGTCTAATTAAAACGTAATTCTAGTTTACACTGAGTATCTTATCAATCGATAATAATGATTTTTTAAGATATTTTTTAAATCATTTTAATTAATTTAATTAATCTTATATTTTAAATTACCAAGGGCTTCATTGATCAATTAGATTTATATGAATCATTGTTTATTAATGATGGCATTCCAATTCAAAAAGCTATTTATTTTGTTGCACAAGGAAAGCTCAGTTTAATTTAAACCATATCTTTTAATAATTTTTTTATATACGCTGATCGCTCTTTTAACTTTTCAATTGAAATCATTGCTTTTATCTTGTTAGGCCCATTCATTTTAATTGTTTTATCAGATTGAATGAGGTCAATTAATTTAACTGGATCAATATTGGCATCACTTTGAAAAGTTAATTCAATAGATGAAGAGCTTGCATCTACCTTTATTACATCATATTTATCAATATCGACTCTTAATTGATGGGTAATAATTAAGTTTTTTGCTTGGTCTGGCAAAACACCAAATCTATCAATTAATTCTTCCGTTAATTCATTTAATTTTTCAGTGTTTTCACAGTCTGACAAACGTTTATAAATAATCAATCGTTCATTTATATTACGGCAATAACTTTCCGGTAAGATTGCTGACGCATGCAAATTTATTTCTTTATTTTTATTTAACGGTGTATCAATATCTAATTTTTTACCTAATTTAATCTGGTTTACTGTTTTATTTAACATATCAATATATAAATTAAATCCAATTTCATGAATTTGGCCACTCTGGTTATCTCCAAGAAGCTCTCCTGCGCCTCTAATTTCTAAATCATGAATAGCTAAATAATAGCCTGCGCCCAAATCTTCTAATAATTGTATCGCTTCTAATCTTTTTTTAGCTTGTGATGAAATTTTTTTATCTTGATCTAAAAGAAGATAAGCATAAGCTTGATGATGCGAACGACCTACTCGTCCCCTTAGCTGATGCAACTGACCCAAACCAAATTTATCTGCACGATTTATAATAATTGTATTAGCAGTTGGTATATCTATTCCGTTTTCTATAATTGTAGTGCACAACAGGATATTTATTCTTTGCTGATTAAAATCCTGCATTATATGTTCAAGCTCTTTTTCTCTTAATTGACCATGAGCAATACCTATTTTTGCTTCAGGAATTAACTTTGAAAGTCTTTCGTACATTGATTTAATTGTGTTTACTTCATTATGAAGAAAATATACCTGACCTCCTCTATTAAATTCTCTAAGAACTGCTTCACGAATGGTGCCAAGACTAAATTCGTATACAAATGTTTTTATTGATAATCGTTTTTGCGGTGGCGTAGCTATAATTGAAAACTCTCTTAATCCTTCCATTGCCATCGACAATGTTCTTGGGATTGGGGTCGCTGTCAAAGTTAATACATCAACATTTGCTCTAAATTCTTTTAAGTTTTCTTTTTGTCTAACTCCAAATCGATGTTCCTCATCTATAATTACAAGTCCTAGGTCTTTAAATTTCACGTCAGATTGTAAAAGCCTGTGGGTACCTATAATTACATCTACTTTTCCCTCTTCCAATCTGATTAAAGATTCTTTTTGTTGTTTCTTAGTTTTAAATCTTGAAATTTCTTCAATCTTTATAGGCCATTTTGCAAATCTATCTATAAAAGTATTAAAATGCTGCTCAGCTAGCAAAGTTGTTGGTACCAAAACAACAACCTGCTTGGAATTCATCACAGATATAAAAGCAGCTCTTAAGGCAACTTCTGTCTTACCAAATCCAACATCACCACAAACTAATCTATCCATCGGTCTTGGTGCTTCTAAATCTTTTATTACACTTTCTATAGCCTCTAACTGATCAGCAGTTTCTTCAAATGGAAATCCTTCGATAAAAGATTCGTAATCATTTAATTTTATAGTTTGACTATTTCCTTTTTGAAGAGAGCGCTTTGCATAAAGACTCAAAAGTTCTGCTGCTGTATCATGAATTTGTTTAAGAGCTTTTCTTTTTGCCTTATCCCAAGCCTTACTTCCAAGAC
>JAOMCC010000003.1 GCA_028344855.1 Nitrosomonadales bacterium
GTTACTAAAGGGCAAGTTGCATCAATTGAAATTAGATTTAAATTTTCTGATTCTTTTTTAACTAATTTCGATACGCCATGAGCGCTAAAAATAACATGGCTAGATTGTGGAATTTCTTTTAAGTTTTCAACAAAAATTACACCTTTTTTATTAAGTTCTTTAATGACATATTTGTTATGGACTACTTCATGATGGACATAAATTGGGGCACCATATTTTTCTAATGCCTTTTCAACGATTAAAATTGCTCTTTCTACTCCTGCACAAAATCCTCTTGGATTTGCTAGTGATATATTGATAATTTCTTTGGACATAATGTAATCTATGGAAGTAATTGTTCTCCATTAATCAAATCTGCAAATGTATCTTTTTTTCTTATAATAAAAAATTTATCTTTGTCTACCAATATTTCAGATACTTTGGGTCTAGTATTGTAGTTAGAACTCATTGACATTCCATATGCACCAACATCTAAAATAGCTAATAAATTCTTCTCTTCGACCGATAACGTACGATTTTTACCAAGGAAATCTCCTGTTTCACAAATTGGACCAACAATATCATATTTTTTTCTTCGGGATGGAGATTCAGAAAGGTTTACTATTTTATGAAAAGCACTATAGAGTGATGGCCTCATTAAGTCGTTCATTGCTGCATCAACAACAACAAAGTTTTTTTCGGTACCATTTTTAATGAACTCTACCGTTGTTAGTAATATTCCTGCATTACCAATTAAGACTCTCCCTGGCTCAAAAATAATTTTTAAACCTGTACCTTTAAGAATTTTTTTAACACTTTTAGCATATTCAGAAATATTAGGGGGCTTCTCTTTGTCATATTGAATACCTATACCTCCTCCAATATCAATATGTTCAATAGATATATCAATTGACTTAAGATAATTTACTAATGTAAGTAATTTTTTTATTGAATCTTTAAATGGTTTTAACTCTGTAATTTGTGAACCTATATGACAATCAATACCTTGAATATCAATTGAATCAAGTTTTTTTGCTATTTTATAAAGTGAAATCGCATTTTTTTCATCAACCCCAAATTTATTTTCTTTAAGTCCAGTTGAAATATAGGGGTGTGTTTTTGGGTCCACATCAGGATTAACTCTAATTGAAATACGAGCTCTTTTCTTTAATTTTTTTGCTGCGTTATGAATGCGATGAAGTTCTGGCTCAGATTCAACATTAAATGTCAGAATATCATATTTAATTGCTAATTCAATATCTTCTAATGATTTTCCAACTCCAGAAAAAACAATTTTTTTGGGGTCACCTTTTGCAGCTAATACTCTTTGAAGCTCTCCACCAGAAACAATATCAAAACCTGCCCCATTCTTTGCAAGTAAATTTAAAATAGCTATATTTGGATTTGATTTAACAGCAAAGCAAATAAGATGATCCATCTCCTTAAATTGATTCTGAAAATTTAAATAATTATCTAAAATTATTTTTTTTGAATATACATATGAAGGAGTATCAAATTTATTGGAAATGTCTTCAACAAGAACATTTTCAATGTAGAATTTTTTCCCTTTTAATTTTAAAATAGATGCAGTCATTTTGTTTAAATTAAGTTCGTTTGCTTTCTAAAATTTTTTCTTCTTGTAATTTTGCTTGAGGATACTTCTCTTCTGGAAAATAAAGCGGCCCTTTAGTTCCACAACTATTTAAAAATATTGAGACAGTTAGTAATACAAATATATAATAAATTTTCATAATTAATTCCTATTTTATCATTAATAAAAATTATTTCTTTGTGTTTAATTGAAGAAGTTTATTTGTTATTAGGGCATTAACTAAGCCAAAAATAAATGCTGATATTAAAAAAATTGGTAAAAGATAGAAAATTCCATTATGAGGTATTATCCAAATTCTTACGACAATAAACTGCCCGAATATATGAGCCAATGAAGCAATTAAGCTAAAAGTTATAAGGCTAAAATGCTTTCGATTTAAATTTTTAAAAATGCTTAGAAAAAACAGACTAAATAATGATCCACTCAGACTTAAGAAGAAGGTGGGACTTAGAAATGAACCAAGTATTATGCTTGTTACAAATACTCTAATAAGAGATACCCAGACTCCCATGTTGAAATCAAATTTAAAAATAGTATATAAAATTATAATATTTGCTATGCCTGGTTTAACGCCAGGTATTGGACTTGGAAAGAAAAATTCGATAAGCGATAATGCAATAGCAATAGCAGATAATTTTGCAATCTGATGATCCCTATCTGAAATATTAATAGTTGACAGAGTCATATTTCTTTTCTTTTCCTACAATGGAAATAGATATTTTATTTGGAATACAAATAATTGTTTGATTAGCCTTATTTATCCAGGCTTGATGGATACAATATTTTTTTGAGCAAGGAGAAGATGAAAATCTAGCTCGTCCATCATTGATAATTATTTCTGTTGTACCTTTTGAACCATCAATTTTTTTTGAAATTTTTTGGTTAAGAGTATAGGTAGTTAATAGTTTATTATTTTTGTAGATTTCAAGATATTCACCTTGTGGAAGATTCCAAAAAAACCCTATACTTACTATAACAAGTATACAAAATAAACTAATCAGTAAGCAATCACCTGGCTTAACTACTTTCAATAATTGTAATATTTTTTTTATCAATGGTCTCTTCCCAAATAATTTTGTCGTTCATGGATTTACTTATAAAAATTAAATTATCATTCATAATAATTATAAAATCATTTATGTTTAATGCTTTTGCAACAGCCATTTTATTTTTTTTATTTGCAATAAAAAGTGGTTTTGAAAAAACATCAGATTTTACACCTACATTTTCCGAAGGCGGAACTAAAACAGTAGCGGATTGTGAATTACTTGCTGGATAACCTGTTTTTGGATCTATAAGGTGGGAATATCTTACATTATCTATTATTATATATCTTTGATAATCACCAGATGTTCCGATAGCCCAACCAGGTTTTAAGTCAATTGTAGCAATCACATTTGGTTTTCTAGGATGTTGAATTCCAACCTTCCAGTATTTCTCACCATTTTTTCCAAAAGCTAAAATATTTCCGCCAATATTAATCAGTGCATTTTTAATATCATTTTTATTCAGAATCTTTTTTGCTTGATCTAAGGCATAACCTTTTGCATAGCCACCTAAATCTATTTGAACATTCTTCTTATTACTTTTTAGGATTTTGTCATTGATTTTTATTGAATTCATAGAAGGTTTTAATAAAACCAATCTTTCGATTTCTTCTTCTTTAGGAATAACCTCTTGATTAAAATCATTTGAATGAAACCCCCATAGTTTAATGAGTTTACCAATAGCTGGATTGAAATAGTTTTGAGTTTGAGTTTCAAGGTTTTTAGCATCTTTTATAATTGAAATAACTTCCTCATTATCGATAGTAATATATTTGCCTTTAAATATTGCATCATTAATATCTGTGATTAAACTTTTTTCCCAAGGATGAAGAAGTTTGTGTAAGCGATGAAATTCATTAAATATCTCTCTGGAAGTTTTTTCAGCCTTAATTTTAGTCTCATTATAAATTTTGATGCCTATAATCGTTCCAAAAATATAATCTTCTTGCTGCTGAATTTTGTTGTCACTACAGCCGACAAAAAAGACCACTAGAAAATATACAAGAAGGTTATTTAAACGCATTAATAATAAATTCTGCTGTTTTAAAATTTGTTTGCTCTTCAATTTCGACAATTCCTGTAGGACTTGTAATATTAATTTCAGTTAAAAAATTACCAATAATATCTAATCCAACAAAATTTAGTTGATTCTCAATTAAATATTTTTTTATCTTTTGAACTATTTTTTTATCTATAGAGGTCAATTTTTGTGCTTTTCCGTTACCACCTTTTGCTAAGTTAGCCCTTATTTCACCTTTAGATGGAATTCTTACAAGTGAATATGGAATAGCCTTTCCTTTAATAACAATGATTCGTTTATCTCCATTTTTAATTTCAGGGATATATTTTTGAATCATAACTACTGTTGAATTATTGTTTGTCGAAGTTTCTAAAATAACATTAATATTTTTATCTTGAGGGGTTAAGAAAAAAATTCCATTGCCTGCCATATCGTCAAGAGGTTTTAAAATTACTTTCCCTTGTTTTTTTATAAAATGAATTATTTCTTTAGATTTAGCTGAAATAATTGTGGGTGGAATAAGAGATTTAAATTGAAGTATCGATAATTTCTCATTCTGATTACGAATCGCAGTAGGATTATTGATAATTTCTACATTTAAATTTCTCGTGCGTTCAAGAATAAAAGTCAGATTTAGATAATTTTTATCAAAAGGAGGATCCTTCCTAATATAAATTTTTGTAAAATATTGAATTTTATTTTTTGCATTATTTTTTTTTATTATTGATGAATCAATTGCAGATATTTTATAAGAATCAACGATTATATTACTGTTTGTATCAATGGATATAGAATGTATTTCTGAGTAATGAACTTCAATGTTTTGTTTAAGACATTCTTTCATTAAAGCTATTGAAGTATCTTTATAAAAAGATAGTTTATTTGGGTTATCAATTATAAATAAACATTTCATAATAGTTTAGTTTTGTAACTCTTTAGCTGCAGCTAGTAATGCTAATCGAGCTATAACACCATATGCATAAAATCTGTTTGCTTTATCATCGCAGGGTCTTCCTTGATCTGGCATAAGGCATGATGTTTCAAAAGCAACTGGAACAAAATGCATTCCTGGTGAATTTAGATTTTCATCTTTTTCTTTATTTGTGTGTATTCGATAGAATCCGCCAACAACAAAATGATCAATCATATAAACAACAGGCTCTGCCACAGCATTTTTTATTGTCTCTTCTGTGTGAATCCCCTCTTGAATAATGACTTCTGTAACTTTTAAACCTTCTTTTACAACCGACATTTTCTTTCTCATTTTACGGTTAAGATTTATAACATCTTCACTATTTTTAATGGTCATTATTCCCATCCCGTATGTGCCAGCGTCTGCTTTTATTACTACATATGGTTCATGATTTATATTGTATTGTGAATATTTTTCTTTTATCTTTAATAAAAGTTTTTCAACCTGTTCAGATAGAGCAATTTCTCCTTCTCTTTCAAGGAAATTTAAATTCCCTAGTTTTTCAAATAGTGGATTTATTAACCAAGAATCTATTTTTGTAAATTTAGAGAACTCTTCTACTACTTCGTTATAGTATTTAAAATGTGTAGATTTTCTTCTATTTGGCCATCCAGCAGAAATAGGTGGAATAATATTTTGATCAAGATTTTTAAGTATTTCGGGTATGCCTCCGGAAAGATCATTATTTAATATGACAGCACAAGGCCTAAAAGTTGTAGAATCCGAATTTTTTATAAATAAACTGTCATTTTCTCTATGGATGGGCTCTATTTTAATTTCATGTTTATCATCAATTTTAATTTTTTGTATTTCATTTTCGTTTGGATCAATATTTCCAATCCTAACTTCAAGCCCTGAATTTTTTAAAATTTCTGTTAATTCAAAAATATTTTTTAAATAAAATAGGTTTCGTCTATGATTTTCAGGAATAATCAGCACTCGCCAGGCATCAGGACAAACTTTTTCAATAGCAACAGAAATAGCTTGAATTGTTAGTGGGGCAAAATCAGGATTTAAGTTATTAAATCCTCCTGGAAAGAGGTTGGTATCTACGGGAGCTAATTTAAACCCAGAATTTCTGAGATCAACAGAAGCATAAAATGGTGCATCGTGGTCAAGCCATTGAGTTCTAAACCAATGCTCAATATCACAACTATGGTGAATAATATAATTTTCTAAATCAAACAACTCAGAACTTAATTCCGTTTTTAAAATGGGAATCATAAAATTTATAATCCTTGGGCTTGTTGATCTGCATGGTAACTGCTTCTGACCATTGGACCACTTACAACTGATGTAAAGCCTAACTTTTCCGCTTCTTTTTTTAAATTATCGAAATCTATTGGCGAAACATATCTTTCTACAGGGAGGTGATAAGGAGTAGGTTGCAAATATTGGCCTAATGTCAGCATATCAACATTGTGTTCACGTAAGTTTTTCATTACCTCTAATATTTCTTCATTAGATTCTCCTAACCCAAGCATTAACCCAGATTTAGTTGGAATAAAAGGCAGCTTTTTCTTAAAATTTTTCAAGAGCAAAAGAGAATGTTCATATCGGGCTCCTGGTCTCGCTCTCTTGTAAAGTCTTGGAATAGTTTCAAGATTATGATTTAAAACATTTGGAGGTTGTTCAAATAATATATCTAGTGCTTTTTCTATTTTCCCACTGCCTCTAAAGTCAGGAACAAGTATTTCTATCTTAATACTATTATTTCTTTTTCTGATTTCTTTTATACACTCTGAAAAGTGGCTAGCCCCTCCATCTTCTAAATCATCTCTATCTACGCTGGTTATAACAACATATTTTAATTTGAGTTTTGCAATTGTTTGTCCTAATTTTATCGGTTCGTTTTTGTCAGGATTGAGAGGTATTCCACTTGCAACATCACAAAACGGGCAGCGTCTAGTGCAAATTTCTCCTAAAATCATAAAAGTTGCAGTGCCATGACTATAACATTCAGCGATATTAGGACAACTAGCCTCCTCACATACAGTGTTAAGTTGGTTTTCTTTAAGTAATTGGCTTACCTCGTGAAATTTATCACTTCTAGGGAGCTTCATTTTTATCCATGAAGGTTTTACCAATTTTTCATTATCATTAATTTGTATTGGCAGCCTTGCTATTTTATCTTTTCCAACTTCCTTAATTTTTATTATTTTGTTCATAGTGATCTTTTAATTTTTTACCAATAATTAATGCAATTTCTTTACCTGATTTTACTACTGAGCTTTTAATACCAAATTCTGATAATTGTGCCATTTTTAAACCATTAAAGCCACAAGGATCAATTATTGTAAATGGTTTGGTGTCCATATCAACATTAAAACTTAAACCATGGTATGAATAATTTTTTTTAATTCTTAAGCCAATAGAGCAGATTTTCTTTTCATCTATATATACTCCTGGCGCTTCTTTTAAAGAATGGGAATTAACACCATTGATTTTTAAGAAGTCAATAATAGAATTTTCAAGAATTGATACTAATTGTCTTATTGTTAAATTATTTTTTTTTATATTAATAAGTGTATAAATAATTAATTGCCCTGGTCCGTGATAAGTAATTTTACCTCCCCTGTCAACAAATAAGTGGGGAATATTTCCTTTAGGGAGCATACTATTCTTTTTATTTACACCGGTAGTAAAAATTGGTTTATGTTCAGTAATCCAAAGTTCGTCTTTAATTGGTGATTGACCAATAAAGTCTTTCATATTTTGCCAAGTATCAAAGTAATTAGTGCACCCTAGATTCTTGATTGTTATCGGCATATTATAAAACAAATTTTGTCATAGGATTTTTTGATAAAGCTGTGTAAATTCTATCAAGTTGGGACTGTGAAGTGACGTAAACATTGCATGACAAACTTAAATATTTTCCCTTGCTGCTCCCTTTCATTTCAATTTTTGAGCTATCAAAATTTAAATCATATTTTTTTATTATAGAAATAATATCATTGGAGAAATTTTTATTTGATTCGCCCATAACTTTTATTTCAAAGTCACAAGGAAATTCTATAAGTGATTTTTTTTCTTCTTGGTTCATTAAGTATATTATTCTGAAATGATAAAGCTATTTAATTGAATTTTTTTTGAAATCTCTCTGAGCGCCTTTTCTGCGATTTCTTCATTTTTATATGGCCCAATTGTAATTAGATGTAAAGATTTCTTTTTTAATTTTTTTATATTCAATGAATTTTTAAATTTAACCTTTGCTAACCTTTGCATTAAATTAGTTGCATTTTGCTCACTTGAAAAAGCTCCAGCTTGAATATAAAAATATTTTCCTGAATCTTTAATTGAAGGCTTGAGATTATTTTCTTGGTTTGCTTTTGTCGAAGATGGATTTACCATTTCAACTTTTACTAGCTCACTTCCTTTTTCAATAATTTTCAGTCGATGAGCAGCGGCGTATGATAAGTCAATAATTCTTTCATCGATAAAAGGCCCCCTATCATTTATACGAATAATAACTGAAAGTTCATTTTTTAAATTTGTTACTTTTACATAGCATGGAAGCGGAAGAGTTTTGTGCGCACCTGTCATTTGGTACATATCATAAGTTTCGCCAATCGAGGTTTTTCTTCCATGATATCTTTTACCATACCAAGATGCATAACCTTCTTCAACGAAAGGTATGATTTTTTTCATGGGAATATATTTTTTATTGAATGCTATGTATGGGCGATTAGCTCTTTTTGACAGTGCTTCATATTTTGGTTTTGCATTTGGAATCTTATCCAAATTCTGAGGAGGGTTCTCTTCAGGACCATCATCTAGGTAATAGCCTCCGGATTTATTTTTTTCTGCAGTTTTTTTTGTATTATTTTTATTTGTTTCTTCATCAAATATAGGTTCATTTGATGCACATCCAATTAGAAAAAAGTTAATTATTATTAATTTAGATATTTTTGTAATCATTAGTTAGCAATTAAAGATTTATGGGAATGTAAGCTCATTATGATACCAACCATAGTTAAAGATACAACCATAGATGTTCCACCGTAACTAATAAATGGTAATGGTGCCCCAACAATAGGCAACATTCCAGAAACCATACCAATATTAATGAAACTAGAAATAAATATTGTAAATACTAAGGCAGCAGTAGTTAATCTTGAAAAGGTATTTTGCATCTTTTGCGCCATGAAAACGCATCTATAAAGTATAAAAAAATATATGATAAAAATTCCAAAGGTACCAATAAAACCAAATTCTTCTCCATAAACTGAAAAAATAAAATCAGTGGTTGTTTCAGGTAAAAAATTAAGTTGGGTTTGACTTCCATAAGACCAACCTTTTCCGAAAAAACCACCAGAGCCAATAGCGATTATTGATTGGATACTGTGATAACCTGTTCCCAAAGGATCTCTTCCAGGATCGATTAAGCTTAAAACTCTGTTTTGTTGATATAAATGTAATGATGACCAAATATATGGTAAAGCAATTAAAAGACCCAAAATGCTGGTTAAAATAAATTTTAATGGTAGCCCTGCTAAGAATATTATTACTAAACCAGAAAGACTTATTAAAATAGCAGTCCCTAAGTCTGGTTGATAACATATTATTGAACATGGAATAATTAAAATAATAAACGCAATTAAATGTGTCTTATAGTTTATTGAATTTTGATATCGATGATAAAGCCAAGCTAACGTTAAAGGAATTGTAATTTTTATGATTTCAGAGGGCTGCAAATTAAAAAATAAAATTTTTATCCAACGTTTTGCACCATGACTTTCAAATCCAAAAAAATAAACAGTGGCTAGTATAATCAAGCTAAATATATATAGATATGGCGCATAAAAAAGAAAACGTCTTGGATCTATATTACTTAAAAATAATAGTAAAATCATTCCAATTGAGATATTAATGATTTGATTTGATAGTAAAAAAATATTTTGTTGAGAAGCGCTAGCTAAAGTGATAAAGCCTAAAGTAATTATAAAAACAACGAGCGACATTAAAATACCATCAATATTTTCAAACAATCTAAACAAATTTGATTTAATCATAAGTTACCCGTGTTTATATAAGTATCAAAAACTTTTTTTGCAATTGGTCCAGCTGTAGACCCACCATGTCCTCCATTTTCAACAACTATAGATACAACAAGTTTTGGATTATCAGAGGGTGCAAAAGCAATAAAAAGAGCATGATCTTTTAGTCTATCAGGAAGGATAGACTCATCATAAATTTCATCTTTTTTTAAACCAAATACTTGGGAAGTACCTGTTTTTGCTGACATAGAATAATTTGAAGTTCTTCCAATAAACGCTGCTGTACCTCCTTCTTGAGTTACAAGAGACATACCCTCTTTAATTAAATTTATATCAATATTATTACTTTCTAAATATTTCGAATTTATTTTCTTCAAATGAGAAACATGATCTTTTTTAAATAGATGGGGACGTATATTTTTAATATTAATGAGTTTTGCAGTAGCTAATGCTAATTGAATAGGAGTTGTTTGAGTGTAACCTTGACCTATTGCAGTTATGGCTGTCTCACCTTGATACCATTTTTTATTGAATTTCTTTTTTTTCCATTCTGCGTTAGCAATCAAACCTTTTTTTTCATTTGGTATATCAATATTAGTTTTTTCTCCAAAACCAAATCTCTTTAAAACCTTATTTAATTTGGGGATTCCTAATTCAATACCAAGTCCATAAAAAAAAGTATCGCATGAAACAGCTATAGCTTTAACTAGGTCTACTTCACCATGACCACCTTTTTTCCAGTCCTTGAATATTTTTGATGAATTTGGCATTTTAAAAAACCCTTTATCTATGATAGAAAAAGGAGGTCGTCTAACATTATTTTCTAAAGCTGCTAAAGCAACAAATGGTTTAAGCGTTGAACCTGGTGGGTATATTCCCGATACAACTCTATCTAATAAAGGTTTATGAATTGAATCGTTTAGTCTTTTCCAATTAGCTTCATCGATACCATTCGTAAATAAATTAGGGTTATAAGTTGGTTGACTAACGTAAGCTAATATCTCTCCATTTTCTGGATTCATGGCGACTAGCGCCCCCTTATAATTTCCAAAAGCCTTTTCAGCAATTTTTTGTAGTTTGTAATCTATACTTAGAGCTATATCATCTCCATGCATAGGTTCAATTGTTTCAATTGTTCTAATAACTTTATTATTAGCATCAACTTCAATTTTTTTATATCCAGGAAACCCATGAAGTTTATTTTCGTAAAAATATTCAATACCAGTTTTTCCTATATGATCTAAACCTAAATAACTTTCGTAAACATTTTGCTTTTTTAAATTAATAATATCTTTTTTGTTAATCCTATTAATGTGGCCTATAAAATGTGCGCCTGATTCTTGTTTCGGATAAGATCTAGAGAATTTATGTTTTAAAAGAATATATGGATATCTATATTGATTAGCTACAAACTTTGCAACTTCAATATTTGTTAGATTTACTTTAATTGGAAGAGTTGATGAATAATGACTTTCTTTAAGAATTTTTTTATATTTTCTTATATCATTTTTTGTTATTTGAACAACACCAATTAATTGATTTTTTAATTCATAAATATCTAATTTTTGCTCAGGATTTATTTCTAATGTGTATATTAGTTTATTTTCAGCAAGTATTTCTCCATTTCGATCTAAAATTTGACCTCTAATGGGTGGAATTGGAATAACCTTAATACTATTATTTTTAGAAAGAGATGAATATAAATCAAATTGGGATACTTGCAAGTAAAAAAACTTTACCAACAAAATAAGAAAAATAAATATTATCAACCCAAAAATAAAATTTAGTCTTTTTTTAAAGGTGTATTTAAATTTATATAAATCCATAAATTATTTAGAAGAAAATTTTATGATAATTAGTTTTGTTATTAAGTACGCAAAAAAAGTTAAAATTCCTTGTACTAAAAGTAAACTAGGAGATCTAAATATATCATGGCTTTGAGAAGTTACCCACAATATAAAAAAACTATTTACTATTAAAAAAATACTTAAAGTTGATTGCTGTATTTCAGTCTTGATAATAAGTAGTTTATTGACAAGGAAAGATAAAAGAAAAATAGTTATGAAAATTAGGGCATGCTGACCCATGAGCTGACCTGTAAATAAATCAACTATCAAGCCAAGAATCACAAGCTTATATAAGTTTAAATTAGCTTTATTGCTTATTATAAAAGCAATGACTAGTCCAATGAAATAATTAGGCATATTTCGAGGGTCCGTAATACCATAAATACCTATATTTGATAGAAATAGTGATATAAATATAAGAATAAAAAATAAGTAATTTTCTTTTTCTTGATTATTATATTTTTTAATCATTTTTATTTATTTTAAGAACTGTTAATTGTGAAAAGGTAGTAGGTTGAAAAAAGGGAGTTACTAAAATATAGTTAAATTTTGGAGATTTAGTGGGGTTAATCTTAGTAACTACTCCAATTTTTATCCCTTTAGGATAAATACCATCAACACCTGATGTTATAAAAATATCTCCAATTTTAATAAAAGAACTTGCTGGAAAAAGAGGAATTTCTAATTCACTGTTACCATTTCCATAAAGAATTATATTTTCTTTTCCAGTATCTAAAACAGCAGGAACTGCAAAAGTTTTTGATGTAATTGGTTTTATTTCACTATAGTTTCTTGATGTGTTTATTATTTGCCCAACTAGTCCACTATTATTAATTACTGCAGAACTATTTTCAATACTATCTTTATAGCCTTTATTGATAGTTAATATTGAATATCCATTTCTAACATTTGGTAAAACTATTTCAGCATTTTGACCTACTATATCGAATTCTTTATGAATTTTTAATAATTTTCTTAGTTGGGTATTTTCTGATTTGAGTAGTTTATTTTCTTGAATTTTAATAGATAGATCATATATTTCTTTTTCAAGTATTTGATTTTCTTGTGTAAGAAGTCTGACTGTATTAAAAGATTTTTTACTATTATGGAATATCTCAATAGGTAAATTTATTATATAATTGATTGGGACAATTATTAATGATAATTCAGATTTAATTTTTGTTGATAGGTTATATCGAAAATCAAAACCCATAATAATTATACATATTAAAAATAATACTAAGAAAGTAAATAAAGGAAATGCATTTCGGTTGAAAAGTTTTAAATTATTGCTGTTTGCTTTTTTTGCCATTTTTAATCATTAGCAAATGCATTTTTGAAGCTATCAAGATTATCTAGTGTTATTCCGCAACCACGAACAACACAGGTTAAAGGTTCATCTGCTATTATTACTGGTACCCCAGTTTCTTCTTTTAGTAGTCGATCTAAATTATTTAATAGAGCGCCTCCGCCTGTAAGCACCATTCCATTTTCTGCTATGTCTGAAGCAAGTTCTGGAGGGGTTTGTTCTAATGCAGTTTTAACTGCTCCAACTATTGAATGCAAAGGGTCGGAAAGTGATTCGAGAATTTCATTACTACTAACAGTTATTGTTCTTGGAAGCCCTTCAGCAAGATTTCTTCCCGTGACCTCCATTTCCATGAGATCAGTCATTGGAAAAGCACTTCCTATTTGATTCTTAATTTTTTCGGCAGTTGGTTCAGATATCAGGGTCCCATAATTTCTTCTCATGTAGTCGATTATCGCATGATCAATTTTATCTCCTCCTACTCTTTCTGAGCTTGCGTAGACAATACCTCCAAGTGATAAAACTCCAACTTCAGTAGTTCCACCACCAATATCAATTACCATAGATCCAATTGCTTCATTAACTGGTAATCCAGAACCTATGGCAGCTGCCATAGGTTCTTCTATTAAATATACTTGCTTAGCTCCAGCTCTCTCAGCAGATTCCCGAATTGCTCTTCTTTCAACTTGAGTAGCTCCATAAGGTACACAAATTACAATTCTCGGGTTAGGGGTAAACCAATTAACACGATGCACTCTATTAATAAAAAATTTAATCATCTCTTCAGTAATATTAAAATCTGCAATGACCCCGTCTTTCATAGGCCTAATCGCTTGAATATTTTGGGGTGCTCGACCAAGCATAGTTTTTGCTTCTTTACCTACAGCAAGAATTGCTTGTTTTGAATCAGGACCATTGGGACCATTTTCTTTTCTCATTGCAACTACTGAAGGTTCATCTAAAACAATACCTTCACCTTTAAGATAAATGAGTGTATTAGCTGTTCCTAAATCAATCGCAATATCATTGTCATATATCTTTTTTAAAAAATCTTTCACCATTTTTTTTTATCTTTAATATTAAGTTATTTTCGAGTTTCTAAATAAAAACATTTTTAAACCCATGTATAATAACTGATTATTTGCAATTCCTTAAAAAAAAATTATTAATTTTATTAAACTATGAGTATAAAAAAAGAAGAAATTAAAAAAATTGCACATTTGGCAAGAATAAAAGTTTCTCAAGAGGAGCTTGATCAAGTTGAAAAAAAACTTGATGGGATTATGACTTTGATTGAAAAAATGCAAGAGGTCAATACAGAGTCAATTGAGCCAATGTCTCATGCTCTTGATATTGATCAACCATTAAGAGAAGATAAAGTCACAGAAAAAGATATTCGAGATAAATCACTTTCTTTAGCTCCTCACGCAGATAAAGATCTTTTCATCGTCCCTCAAGTTATAGAATAAAATGTTAAATTTGTCTCTTAAAGAACTTTCTCTTGCTTTAGGGAGTAAGAAGTTTACCAGTGTTGAATTAACACAATTTTTTCTTAATCGAATAAAAAAGTTTAATTCTTCACTTAATGCATTTATTACTATTGATGAAGAGAAGAGTTTGGCAATGGCAAAAAAATCTGACCAACTAATTCAATCAGGAAGTAAATCTTGTTTAACTGGAATACCAATAGCACAAAAAGATATTTTTTGTGCCGATGGATGGAAAACTACTTGTGGTTCAAAAATGTTAGAAAATTTCATCGCTCCCTATAATTCAACTGTTATTAAGAAATTTAATGAATCTGGAGCAGTTAATATTGGCAAAACAAATATGGATGAATTTGCAATGGGATCCTCTAATGAAACTTCTTATTTTGGAACAGTTAAAAATCCTTGGAATCATGATTGTGTTCCAGGTGGAAGTTCTGGAGGAAGTGCAGCAGCAGTTGCAGCAAGGCTAGCTCCAGCAGCTACTGGAACTGACACTGGGGGATCTATCAGACAACCTGCGTCACTTTGCGGTTTTACTGGGCTAAAGCCTACTTATGGTCTTGTCTCTCGTTATGGAATGATTGCTTTTGCTTCTAGTTTAGACCAAGCAGGACCTATGGCAATTAGTGCCGAAGATTGTGCATTAATGTTAGAAGTTATGACAGGATATGATAATAAAGACTCAACAAGTATCAATAGAAAAAAACAAAATTATACAAATTGCCTTGATGAGAAAATAGAAGGTGTCAGAATTGGAGTACCCAAAGAATTTTTTGAAGATACTTTAAATCCTGATGTCCAAAAAGTGGTTCAAGAAGCATTAACACAGTATGAAAAATTGGGAGCAAAAATTATAAATATTTCACTCCCAAATAATTTTTTAGCAATTCCAGCATATTATGTAATTGCTCCAGCAGAAGCTTCTAGTAATTTATCCAGATATGACGGGGTACGATATGGGTATAGAACCAAAGAATATGATGATTTAATGGATATGTATTTTAAGACTAGACAAGAGGGTTTTGGAGATGAAGTTAAAAGAAGAATTTTGATTGGTACTTATGTTCTTAGTGCAGGCTATTTCGATGCTTATTATCTTAAGGCACAAAAGATAAGAAGATTAATTGCTAATGATTTTAAACATGCTTATGAAAAATGTGATGTTATTTTGGGACCATCAGCACCTTCAGTAGCTTTTAATTCAGGTGAAAAACAAGAAGACCCACTTGCAATGTACATGCAAGACATTTTTACAATTTCAACAAATCTTGCCGGCTTACCAGCTATGAGCGTTCCAGCTGGATTTATTAAAGATCTTCCAGTAGGTCTTCAGTTAATAGGAAATCATTTTGAAGAAAGTAAGATTCTCAACATGGCTCACGTTTATCAACAAAACACTGATTGGCATTTACATAAGCCTAAAGGAATAGATTAATGAATTGGGATATTGTAATTGGAATTGAAACACATGTGCAGTTGAAAACGAATACAAAACAATTTTCTGGTGCCCCTGTAGAATTTGGAAAAGAGCCAAATTCACAAGCTTGTTTGGTTAGTATGGCTTATCCAGGAGTCCTTCCAGTTCTTAATAAAGAGTCAGTGAATAGTGCAATTCGTTTTGGCCTTTCAATAGAGGCTGAAATTGCTTCAAGATCAATATTTGCTCGAAAAAATTATTTTTATCCAGATTTACCTAAAGGCTATCAAATTAGTCAATTTGAATTACCAATAGTAGGAAAAGGTAAACTATCAATTGATATTGGAGATGATTTAAAAGAAGTAAGAATTCTCAGAGCTCATTTAGAAGAAGACGCCGGCAAGTCATCGCATGGTGTAATTGAGGGTAAATCTGGTATTGATTTAAATCGAGCAGGGACTCCTTTACTTGAAATTGTAACTGAACCAGATATGAGCTCAGCCGAAGAGGCGGTAACTTATGCAAAAAAACTTCATAATTTAGTTCAATGGATAGGAATATGCGATGGCAATATGCAGGAGGGAAGTTTTCGTTGCGATGTAAATGTATCAGTTAAAAAGAAGGATACTGACGTACTCGGTACTAGAAGAGAAATTAAAAATTTAAATTCTTTTCGATTTATCAAGCAAGCAATAGATTATGAGGTTAACTGGCAAATCGAAAGACTTGAGGATGGAGGAGAAATAGAACAAGCGACAATTCTATTTGATCCAGAATCTGGTGAAACAAGATCAATGAGATCAAAAGAAGAAGCTAATGATTATAGATATTTTCCAGATCCAGATTTATTACCTTTAATTATTTCTGATGAAGATATTAAAAAAATAAAAAAATTAATGCCTGAATTACCAGAAGAAATGAAATTGCGCTTTGAAAAAGATTTAGGTTTGTCAGCCTATGATGCTGAAGGAATTACATCTAGTCTTGACGTCACCCAATATTTTTTAAGCCTTATAGATTTAGGAGTTAATCCCAAATTGTCAGCGAATTGGATTCTTGGAAATTTATTTTCTAAATTGAAAGAAAAAGATATTGGTATTGAAAACAGCCCAATTCCTCCAAAAAAATTAAGTTCTTTAATTAGTCGTATTCAAGATAAAACGATTTCAAATAATGCAGCAAAACAGATATTTGAAATTTTGTGGGAAGATTCAGATAAAGAAGTAGATTTAATAATTGATGAACTTGGCCTAAAACAAATATCTGATAGCAATAAAATTGATGAAATAGTTGACGAAGTGATGAAAACCAATTCAGCTATGGTGGAGGAGTTCAAATCAGGCAAAGATAAAGCTTTTAATGCTCTTATTGGGCAAGTAATGAAAGCATCTAAAGGAAAAGCAAATCCTTCTCAAGTTGCTTCTATTTTAAAAGAAAAACTTTCTAAATAACCCCATAAGTTTTTTGAAAATTTTTAATTAATTCTAATTCATTATTAAAACCATTAACTGATTCTAAATAATTAACAATATCCTCCAAAGTAATAATTGAAAATACTGGTATTGAATATTTTATTGCAATTTCTTGAGTTGCAGATAATGAATCTTCACCTTTTTCTTGTCGATCTATCGCTACAATGACTCCAACTATATGGGCTCCGCTATTTTTGATTAGATTATAAGATTCACTAATTGACGTTCCAGCAGAAATAACATCATCTAAAATTAGTACTTTACCTTTAATTGGAGATCCAATAATTTGCCCACCTTCACCATGATCTTTTATTTCTTTTCTATTAAAAGAATATGGAGCATTAATATCTTTATTTGATAAAGCTACAGAAGCTGAACTAACAATTGGGATTCCTTTGTAAGCTGGACCAAAAATTAAATCAAATTCTATTTTTGTGTCTATAATTTTATTAGCGTAAAATTCACCAAGTAACTTAAGACTTTTACCGTCATTGAATTTGCCTAGATTAAAAAAATAAGGGCTATTACGCCCAGCTTTGGTTATAAAATCACCAAATTGGAGCACTTTTTTTTCTATTGCAAACTCAATAAATAATGAAGTAGATGATGTCATATAAAATAAATTTTTTATGAAGATTATAACCCTAAATTTAAATGGAATCCGTTCTGCATCAAGAAAAGGTTTTTATGATTGGTTTCCTAATCAAAAAGCAGATTTTGTGTGTCTTCAAGAATTGAAAGCTCATCAAGAGGATTTAGACGAACAGATGAAGGCACCCAAAGGATATTTTGGCAATTTTAGTTATGCAAATAAAAAAGGTTATAGTGGGGTTGGTATATATTCTAAAGAAGAGCCTAATAATATTATTACTAAAATTGGTATTCCTGAATTAGACGATGAAGGACGTTATATTGAAATTAATTTAGATAAAATTAGTATTATTTCAATATATTTACCTTCAGGCTCTAGTGGTGAAGAAAGACAGAGATTTAAATATAAAGTTTTAGATAAAATTTTAGCAGTCTTAAAAAAGAAATTAAAAATAGGTAAAAATATTGTTATTTGTGGAGACTTTAATATTGCTCACCATGAAATAGACTTAAAAAATTTTAAAGGTAATAAAAAGAACTCTGGATTTCTTCTAGAAGAGAGAGCTTGGCTCTCTAAATTGTTTATAGAAGTTGGTTGGGTAGATATCTATCGCAATCTTTATCCACAAAAAAGGGAAGAAGGTTATACCTGGTGGAGCAACAGAGGGCAGGCTTGGGCAAAAAATGTTGGATGGCGTATTGATTACCAAATTACTAATCAAGAATTAGCAAAGAAGGCAAAAAAAGCAAATGTCTTTAAAACAAGAAGGTTTAGTGATCATGCTCCCTTAATAATTCATTATGATGATTTTTGATTCCATGGTGCAATCTTAAATAGCAAAAGCATCCCAGGTATAGCTATAACTGCACAAAAAATATAAAAGTTATACCACCCAAAAAATTCAACGAGATAGCCAGTTGACGCATTTGTAAATGTTCTAGGCACTGAAGCTAAACCAGTAAATAACGCAAATTGAGTTGCTGTATATTTTGGATGAGTCGTTTTTGCAATATAAGCTATGAAAGCAGTAGTTCCTAGACCAGCTGCAAAAAATTCTAAGCCAACTGTAATTCCCAAGATTAAATTGTTATCTCCGGACATTGCAAGCCATGCAAAACTCAAGGTTGCAAACATTTGCATAAATCCAAATATCCACAAAGCTTTGTTAATACCAAGTTTTATCATCCATATACCTCCGGCTAATCCACCAATAATACCTGGCCATAACCCAGCATTTTTAGCAATTACTCCTATTTCAGTCATTGAAAAACCAAGGTCTAGATAAAATGGTGTAGCAAGTGCAGTTGCCATACTGTCACCAATTTTGTATAAGAAAATAAAAAGAAGAATAAGAAGAGCACCTTTTATTCCTTTGCGATTTTTAAATTCTTTAAAAGGTTGAATAACAGCGTCTTTTAAAGTCCTAGGAACTCCATGCTTTAATAAAGGTTCTTTGATCATTAGAGTCATAAAAATACCTGGTAACATAAATAATCCTGTTACTAAGAAAACAAACTCCCAATCAAAAAAATCAGCAAGGATTAAAGATAAAGAACCAGGAATGAGACTAGAAATTTTATATGCATTAACATGGATAGCATTACCTATACCTAATTCATGATCAGAAAGTAATTCTCTTCTATAGGCATCTATAACAACATCTTGGCTGGCACTAAAGAAAGCAATGACAGTTGAGATTATTATAACTACAATTAATTGACTCTTAGGCTCGAAGAGACCAAAGCTACAAATTGTTGCTAAAAGTAATAGTTGAAAAATAATTAGCCATCCTCTTCGCCGACCCATACCAAAAGAGAATCTATCAAAAATAGGAGCCCAAATAAATTTCCAAGTAAATGGAAATTGGATGAGTGCAAATAGCCCTATAGTTTTAAGATCAATTCCACTAGTACTTAACCATGCAGGAAGAAGGCTAATTAGAATGAATAAAGGTAGGCCAGAGGTAAAGCCTGTGAAAATACAGATAAGCATTTTCTTTGTGAGTAAATCACGCCAAATTATTGATGAACTCGACATCTTTTAGCTAACGATTTACCAAGCTATATAGGGCAAGCGCACCAAGCAAATTGGGAAAGAACTTTACTGACTTAGTATCAGTAAGAACTAATCTATCAACAATTTGATATTTATTTGATTTACATAAATTATCAAAATCTTTAATTGTACATAAATGAACATTTGGAGTGTTAAACCATGAATAAGGTAATTCTTTTGATTTAGGCATCACTCCACGGATTGTTTGAATTCTATCTCTCCAATAACCAAAATTCGGAAATGTAACAATTACTTGCTTTCCAACTCTTAGCATCTCATTAAGAATTTCTTCTGTATTATGCATTGATTGGATTGTTTTAGATAAGATTACAACATCAAATGAATTATCCTCAAATTCTGGTAATCCAGCTTCTATGTCTACTTGAAGAACATTAACTCCTGCTTTTAGAGATTTTAACCAGTTGTCAGGGTCTTTTTCAATTCCGTATCCAGTAGTGTTTCTTTCTTTCTTCAAGTAGTTTAATAATTCTCCATCACCACAACCAAGGTCTAGAACCTTAGAATTTGGTGCTACCCAATTAGCTATTATTGGAAAATCATACCTAGAATTTTTCTTTTTAAAGACCATCAGTTTCTTAACATTTCTTTAAAGTAAGATTCTAAAATTGCATGATATCTTGGTTCAGTCATTAAAAAAGCATCATGTCCGCTAGCAGCAGTAATTTCTGCATATTTAACATTAATATTATTATCTAAAAGTGCTTTAACAATCTCTTTAGATCGGTTTGGTGAGAAACGCCAATCACTTGTAAAAGCAACAACAAGAACTTTAGATTTAATTTTTTTAAAGATTTTGCTTAGATTTTTTTTATTTCCATTTGCAGGGTCATAATAATCTAAAGCTTTAGTCATTCTAATATATGTATTTGCATCAAATTCCTCTGCAAATTTGTCTCCTTGATAATTTAAATAAGATTCAATTTCAAATTCTGTATTAAAATCATATTGATAACTCTTATTTTTTTGTTTCCTACCAAATTTTGAACCCATAACGTCGTCTGATAAATAAGTTATGTGACCTAGCATTCTTGCAATTCTTAGCCCTCTTTTTGGAAGTTTCTTTTTTTCATAATAGTTACCTTTGTTAAAATCTGGATCTGTAATAATTGATTGCCTCGCAACTTCATTAAATGCAATGTTTTGAGCAGTTAGATTTGGTGCAGCTGCTATTACAATCGCATGTTCTATTTTTTCGGGGTATTGAATAGACCATTGAATAGCTTGCATTCCACCTAGACTTCCACCAATTACAGCTGCTAATTTTGAAATATTTAGATATGTTATTAATGCTTCATGGGAATTTACCCAATCTTCAACTGTGGTAATTGGAAATTTTGATCCCCACGGTTTGTTTGTTTTTTTGTTGATAGATTTTGGTCCAGAACTTCCATCGCTTCCACCTAAATTATTTATACCTATTACAAAGAATTTATTTGTGTCTAAGGGTTTATTTGGTCCTATGAGATTATCCCACCATCCTGGATGTTTATCCTTAGAAGAATATTTTCCAGCTAAATGATGGTTTCCAGAAAGAGCATGACAAACTAAAACAGCATTATTTCTTTTTGCGTTAAGTTTGCCATAAGTTTCATATACTAAAGAATATTCTTTTAATACTTTTCCACTTTGTAGCCTCAAAGAATTGGAGGATTTAAAGATTTTTGTTTTAACAATGCCAATACTATTCTTTGTAGTCATATGTGAATTATACTATTGAGTGTTAATTAAAACATCAAATTTTAATTACACCTGATGTTATTCTGTAAATTTTGTTTATGTCTTGTTTTTGTTTTATTTTTATAAAATTATTTTTTTGAAATAATTCTTTGACTTTTCTTGATTGATTGTAACCATGTTCAATATATAAAGCTCCATTTGATTTCAAAAAGTTTGGACTTAATTTGATTATTTTTGTTATGTCTGCATACCCTTTTTGTTCAGAAATTAATGCATTTTTCGGCTCAAAAAGTAATTCTTTATTTTTTAAATGGGTATCTATTTTATTTATATAGGGAGGATTACTTACAATTAAATCAAATTTTTTATTAGAAATTTTTTCAAACCAATCACTTTTTAATGTGGATATATTTTTTAGTTTGTGAAAAAAAATATTTTTTTTTGTGATAAAAAGAGCTTTGGATGACAAATCAGTAAGAAGAACCTTTGCCTTCTTGAATTTACTTGCAAGAACAATACCAATCACTCCTGATCCAGTTCCTAAATCAAGAATAGTTAAATTTTCTTTTTTTTGATAATTGTTAAGAATTAAATCAATCATTAATTCAGTATCTTGTCTTGGAATTAATACATGTGAATTTACAAAAAATTTCATATCGTAAAATTTCCACTCTTTTAAAATATATGCAAGAGGTTTGAAAGATAATCTTTCTTTTACATACCCCATTATTTTTTTAAATTTTTCTGGTTTAATTAGCTCATTAGAATTTTTAATTAAATATTGGTGTTGGACTTTAAGCGTGTGTTCGATTATAAATCTTGCCTCCAACCTTGCTTCTCTTAAGCTAAGGCTGAGATTTTCTGAGAGTAGTTTAGTAATTTCTGAATAAATTTTTTGAATGAATAATGACTCATTCGAAGAGTTAAAAATTTTTTGATAGTGTTGATTAATCCTCATCAAGTTGTGCTAATAAGTCTGCTTGATGTTCAGAATTTAAAGCCTCAATAAGTTCATTCAAATCACCATCCATTATGAAATCTATCTTATAGAGTGTTAAATTTATTCGATGGTCTGTAATTCTTCCTTGAGGAAAATTATAAGTTCTTATTCTTTCACTTCTATCACCGCTTCCAATTAAAGTTTTTCTTTCTGATGCAATTTTTAGTTCTTGTTCTTGTATTTGACTATCTTTAATTTTAGCCGCTAAAACACTCATTGCTTGTGCTTTATTTCTGTGTTGTGATCTATCATCCTGACACTCAACAACTAATCCTGAAGGCAAATGTGTAATTCTAACTGCAGAATCTGTTTTATTAATATGTTGGCCGCCCGCACCTGAGGCACGATATGTATCTATTCTAATTTCAGCTGGATTTATATCTACATCACTTATTTC
This sequence comes from Nitrosomonadales bacterium, assembly GCA_028344855.1. Taxonomy (GTDB): domain Bacteria; phylum Pseudomonadota; class Gammaproteobacteria; order Burkholderiales; family Methylophilaceae; genus BACL14. The sequence continues at coordinate 22,906 of JAOMCC010000003.1, forward strand.
ATCTGCTTCAGCTAAAATTGCAACCGTGCAAGCTGAGGTATGAATTCGCCCTTGAGTTTCAGTGTCTGGAACTCTTTGAACTCTATGACCTCCTGATTCAAATTTAAGTTTTGAGTAAGCCCCTAACCCATTAATTTTTGCAATTACTTCTTTATACCCACCAACTTCTGCTTCGTTAGTAGATATGATTTCTATTTGCCAACGCATTCTTTCTACGTATCGTGTATACATTCTAAAAATATCTCCCACAAATAGCGCTGATTCATCTCCTCCTGCACCTGCTCTTATTTCTAGAAAAATATTTTTTTCATCGTTAGGGTCTTTAGGTAATAATAATTTTTGTAATTGCTCTTCAATTTTTTTTAATTTTTCTTTTCCAGAATCAATTTCTGCTTGGGCAAAAATTTTTATTTCAGGGTCGTTTAGCATTTCTTTTGCATCTAAGATATCTTTATCAAATTTTAAATACTCTTTATAAATATCTACAATAGGCGTTATGTCTGAATGTTCTTTGGATATTTTTTTAAATCTTTCCATGTCTTTCGTAGCATCTTCTTTACTAAGCTCAACATTTAGCTCTTGTATCCTCTTCGACAAAGTACTTAATTTATTTTGCATAGATGATTTCATTATTATTTATTCTTTTATGTTGTATATTTTTTTTAGTAAATCTGAAATTTCTTTAGTTTTAGATGCTGCAGATTCGTTTAATGCTTTTGTAGGATGATGTAGAAATTTATTTGATAAATTATTACTAAGCGACTCTAAAATTTCGTCGATAGATTTTCCTTTTTCTAACTGTTTTTTTGCTTTATTTATTTCTTTTAATCTACTTTCTTCAAATTGATTTCTTAATGATTTTATTGCGGGTGTAGCTTTTTTTTGATTATCTGCAAGATAAAAATTAGCTACCTTTTTTTTAATAATTTTTTCTGCATCTTTAATAGCATCAGTTCTCCTATCGATTCCTTCTTGAGCAGTTTGAGCAAGCTCATCGAGTGTATATAAGAAAATATCATTAAGCTTGGAAGCTTCTGATTCAATATCTCTTGGAATTGCAAGATCAATTAACAGCATAGGCTTATGCTTTCTAATTTTAAGTGCTCTTTCTATCATACCAAGCCCAATAACTGGGAGCTGGCTTCCTGTACAACTAATTACAACGTCAAAATCATGTATTTGGTCATTTATTTCAGCAAGAAGACAAGCTTCGCCACTAATTTTTTTTGCTAATGAGTTTCCTCTACTAATAGATCTATTAGCGATAACAATTTTTTTTGGTTGGTATTTGTTGAAGTATTTAGCAATTAATTCTGTCATTTCCCCTGCCCCAACAAAAATAATTTGATTTTGAGAAATATCTCCAAATATTTTTTTTGTAATCGATATAATTGAAGAAGCTATAGTTGTATTACTTGCACCGATATTAGTTTTAGATCTTATTTCTTTAGCAGCTGAAAAAACTTTTTGGAAGAAAGATGATAAAAATTTTCCTTGTGTTCCTGCATAATCTGAAATTTTAGAGGCTTGTTTCATTTGCCCTAAAATTTGACTTTCTCCAAGCAACATACTGTCTAAACCACATGCAACTCTAAAGGCATGAACTAAAGCAGATTTATTTTGATGATGATACAAATGTTTTTTTAATTCCCTTAATTTTATATTATGGTAATTCGCAAGCCATTGAAAAACAATTTGTACTTTTGATCCATTGAAATAAATTTCAGTTCTATTACATGTTGAGAGAATAGCAACCTGACTAATTTTTTTACCTTTAAGATCTAACAGGGCATGGCTAATTTGATCAGAATGAAAAACAAATCTTTCTCTCAAAGATAAGGGCGCAGTCTTATGATTTAATCCAATAATATTCAAATTCATCTTAATTTAATTGCCTTACTTTATAATATTAATCAAAAAAGGGTAAAATACGCATTTTACAATAATTAATCACAATTTTTAGGAACATAGACATATGGAAAAAACATTTAGAATTGCCCCAAGTATCCTTTCAGCTAATTTCTCAAAATTAGGACAAGAAATAAATGATGTAATTTCATCTGGTGCTGACATCGTTCATTTTGATGTAATGGACAATCACTATGTACCTAATTTGACGATTGGCCCACTAGTATGTCAGGCAATAAGGCCAGTTACAGACGCTATAATTGATGTTCACTTGATGGTTAAGCCTGTTGACAGAATTATTCCTGATTTCGCTAAAGCTGGAGCTAATATTATCACATTTCATCCTGAAGGCTCAGATCATATTGATAGAAGTTTATCCTTAGTAAGAGATAATGGATGTAAGTCAGGTTTAGTTTTTAATCCAGCTACACCCTTAGAATATTTAGATCATGTAATGGATAAGATTGATATGGTTTTACTTATGTCAGTCAACCCTGGCTTTGGTGGCCAAAAATTTATTCATGAAACTCTTAACAAACTTAAAACAGCAAGAAAAAAAATTGATGATTACACTGAAAAAACTGGGCGTGAAATTTGGCTTGAAGTTGATGGTGGAGTTAATGCAGAAAATATTACTGAAATAGCTAAAGCTGGAGCAGATACTTTTGTTGCAGGCTCGGCAATTTTTGGGGCTGCTAACGATGATGATCCAAATCGATATAATACAGTTGTGGATTCATTAAGAGCTTCTCTATCAAAAGCTTAAATTGAAAAAATTTAATCATATTTAAATAACCTTGTGGTAATAATAAATTAAAAATGTTTAGTACTCTTTCGAAAGAACAATTTTTAGCATATAAAAAACAAGGATTTAATAGAATCCCGCTAGTTTTAGAGACTTTTGCTGATTTAGATACCCCACTTTCTGTTTATGCAAAATTAGCTAATCTACCTTACAGTTATTTATTGGAATCAGTTGAAGGTGGAGATAAATTTGGAAGATATTCAATTATTGGTCTTCCTTCTAAATTAAGAATACAAATCACTGATAATAAAATTTTAGTTATTGAGGGAGATGAGGTAAAAAAGGAAATAATTGATGAAAATCCATTAGACTTTATTGATAAATTTATGGGTGACTTTAAAGTCCCAACTGATCTAGATTTACCAAGATATTCTGGAGGTCTTGCAGGATATTTTGGGTATGAAACCATCAAATATATTGAGCCAAAACTTTGTAAAGAATTTTTAGAAGATGATTTAAATCTACCCGATATTTTATTGATTTTTTCAGATGAGATTGTGGTATTTGATAATATATCTGGCACTTTATTTATGATTAATTATGTTGATCCTGGTATTGCAAACTCTTATGAATTAGGAATAAAAAATTTACAATCATTAGCAAAAAAATTACAATCTGGACCATCCCCTTTTTCTTCATTTGAAGACACCAAATTAGATAATAATAATTTAACAAAAGTATTTTCAGAATTTGGAGAAAATGAATTCAAGTCAGCCGTGTCAAAAGCTAAACAATATATTTTTGATGGGGATATTATGCAGGTAGTTATATCTCAAAGGATGAATAGATCTTTTAAATCAAATCCATTAGCTTTATATCGAACATTAAGAAGTTTGAATCCATCACCTTATATGTTTTTTTATAATATGGGAGATCATTATGTGGTTGGAGCATCTCCTGAAATTCTAGTAACTTTGGTTGGAAAAAAAGTAACTGTAAGACCAATTGCGGGAACTCGACCAAGAGGTATGGATGAGATTGAAGATATTAAACTTGAAAAAGAATTATTAGCAGATCCAAAAGAAATTGCGGAACATGTCCAATTAATGGATTTAGGAAGAAATGATATAGGTAAGGTATCAAAAACAGGAACTGTAAATGTAACAGATAAAATGATAATCGAAAGGTATTCTCATGTAATGCACATTGTTTCAAATGTTGAGGGTATTATTAAAAATAAATTATCTGCAATTGATGTTTTGAAAGCTTCTTTTCCAGCTGGCACTGTAAGCGGGGCGCCTAAAGTAAGAGCAATGGAGATTATTAATGAATTAGAATCAACTAAACGAGGAGTTTATTCTGGTGCTGTAGGTTATCTTGGTTTTGATGGAGATATGAATGTTGCAATTGCAATTAGAACTGCTGTCATTAAAGATGATAAGTTATATGTTCAAGCGGGGGCTGGCATAGTTGCTGATTCAATTCCTTCAAATGAATGGATAGAAACACAAAATAAAGCTAAAGCAATTTTAAAGGCATCGGAGCTAGTTCAATCTGGCTTAACTGAGTAAAAATAATGATAGTGATGATAGATAATTATGATTCTTTTACATACAATCTTGTACAGTATTTTTCTGAGCTTTCACAAGATGTTGTTGTTCATAGAAATGACAAAATAACTATTGATCAAATAAAAGATTTAAATCCTAAATATATAGTATTATCACCCGGGCCATGTACTCCAAAAGAAGCAGGTATTTCTTTACAGGTAGTTGATTTTTTTAAAGGTAAGATACCTATATTAGGTGTATGTTTGGGGCATCAAACAATTGGACAGGCATTTGGAGGTAAAATTATTCATGCAAAAACAATTATGCATGGTAAAACTTCTGAAATTTATCATAACAATGTAGGGGTATTTAAAGATATAAAAAGCCCCTTTATAGCTACGCGCTATCATTCATTGGTTGTTGAAAAGGCTACTTGTCCCGATTGTTTTGATATAACAGCATGGACTGATGACGATGAAATTATGAGTATTAAACATAAAACCATGCCGATTGAAGGCGTTCAATTTCATCCTGAGTCTATTTTGAGTCAACATGGACATGATTTACTATTAAATTTTTTAAAAAATTATGGGTAACCAGTTTAAAAATTATCTGAATCCTTTATTAAGACAAGAAGATTTAACTTCATTAGAAATGAAGTCTTTGATGGACCTTATAATGACTGGAAAATTAGGATCTGCTCAGATAGCCAGTTGTATTGTTGCATTGCAAATTAAAGGAGTCACTTCAGATGAAATTGCTTCTGCAGCTTCAGTTATGCGTAAACATGCTAACAAAGTAAAAATTAAAGATTCAAAGTATCTTATAGATACATGTGGGACCGGTGGCGATAGCTTACAAACATTTAATGTATCAACTTTGAGTGCTATTGTTGCTGCATCTGCTGGGGCAAAAGTAGCAAAGCATGGTGGAAGATCAGTCTCATCGAAGTGCGGAAGTGCAGATGTTTTAGAAGATTTAGGGGTTAATGTAAATTTAAATCAAAAAAATTTAGGTGATTTAGTAGATGCCATAGGTATTGGTTTTATGTTTGCCCCAAATTATCATCCAGCAATGAAATTTGTAGCGCCAGTTAGAAAAGAATTGGAAGTTCGAACAATATTTAATTTACTTGGCCCCTTAACAAATCCAGCTTTGGCTAAAAAACAAATTATTGGAGTTTATAGTAAGGAATTAACAATAACCTTTGCAAAAGTATTAAAAGAATTAGGAAGTGATCATGTACTTGTAGTCCATGGAGAAGATGGAATGGATGAAATTTCAATTACAGGTAATACCTATGTTGCTGAACTAAAAAATAATATGATAACCGAATATATTATCAATCCAGAAATGTTTGATTTAGAAAGAGGAACGCTAGAAAGTATTGTAGTTAAAGACTCATCTCAATCAAAAAATATGATCCTTGATATATTAAAAAGAAAATCTAGTGTAGGGCGGGATATCATACTTTTGAATGCTGGCGCTGCTATATATATTAGTGGTTTAGCTGAAGATATAAAACATGGTGTTTCAATTGCTAAAGATATGATTGAACAGGGAAAGGCTTTAGAAAAATTAAATCAATTAATAGTTTTATCAAATGACTAATATACTCAATAAAATTTTAGATACAAAAGCTTTGGAAGTTTCTCAAGCAAAATCTGTTAAACCTTTAAATCTTATAAAAGATGAGATTAAGCAAATTTCAAAACCAAGAGATTTTATTGGATCAATAGAAAAAAAACACCAAGCCGGTTTATCAGCTGTTATAGCTGAAATTAAAAAAGCTAGTCCATCTAAAGGATTGATTCGAGTAAATTTTGATCCAGAATCAATTGCTAAATCCTATCAACATGGAGGAGCAACATGTATTTCAGTTTTAACTGATAGAGAATTTTTTCAAGGAGACCCGAATTTTTTGCAAAAGGTAAAAAATAATTGCTTCTTACCTGTTTTAAGGAAAGATTTTATTATTGATGAATACCAAATATTCGAGTCAAGGGCTTTAGGGGCAGATTGTATCTTATTGATTGCCTCAGTTCTCAAATTGGAACAATTAAAAAAATATGAATCTTTAGCACACGATATGGGAATGGCGGTTTTGGTTGAAGTTCATAATGAACAAGAGCTAGAAAAAGCCTCATATTTAAAAACACCATTAGTTGGAATAAATAATCGAGATCTAAAAACTTTTGAAGTTTCTCTGAAAACTTCTATTAATTTAGTCACTAAAATACCTAATAATAAAATTCCTATTACTGAATCTGGTATTTTTAATTCTTCTGATATTAAATTAATGAATGATAATAATATTTTTACTTTTTTAGTAGGAGAAGCATTTATGAAGGATGATGATCCAGGCCAATCTTTAAATGCATTAATAAATAAATGACAGTAATTAAACGACCAAGACGAATGAGGCAAGATGATTTTTCAAGAAAACTAATGAGAGAAAATAATCTTTCTGTTAGTCATTTGATTTATCCAATGTTTGTTATTGATGGCAAAAAAATTAGACAGGATATTTCCTCAATGCCCGGAATTCAGCGTTTGAGTATTGATGAATTATTAAAAGATGCAAAAGAGTGTTTTGATCTTGGCATACCTGCAATTGCAATTTTCCCAGTTGTTGAAAACTCATTAAAATCAAATAATGCCGAGGAATGTTTTAATCAAATAGGATTAATTCCTAAAGCAGTTAGTGCTCTAAAAAAACATATCCCGAAACTCGGAATAATAACTGATATTGCTTTAGATCCTTATACAAAAAATGGACAAGACGGTCTTGTTGATAAAGATGGAAATATTTTAAATGATCAAACAGTAGATTTATTAGTTAAGCAATCATTATGTCATGCTAAGGCTGGAGCAGATATTGTTGCTCCATCAGATATGATGGATGGCCGAGTTGGTAAAATTAGGCAAGCTTTAGAAAAAAATAATTTTATTAATACTAAAATATTATCTTATTCTGCTAAATATGCATCTTCATTTTATGGCCCTTTCAGAGAGGCAGTGGGCTCATCAAAAAAACTAGGCGTATCATCAAAAGAAACATACCAAATGGACCCAGCAAATAGTGATGAGGCTTTATATGAAGTTAAATTAGATTTAGATGAAGGGGCTGATATGGTAATGGTGAAACCTGGTATGCCTTATCTTGATGTTCTTCATAGGGTAAAACAAACTTTTGAGAAACCTACTTTTGTATATCAAGTAAGTGGAGAATATGCAATGATTAAAGCTGCTTCACAGAATGGATGGCTTGATGAGCAAAAAATAATTTTAGAATCTTTAATATCTTTTAGAAGGGCAGGTGCTGATGCAATTATTACTTATTTTGCGTTAGAAGTTGCTCGATTAATTAAGTAGTTTATTTAAACTCAAATTTTTCTATTAATTTGAGGTTCATCCCTTTGTTTTTAAGAGTATTATTTTTCTGATTACGTATATCATTTTCAAAATATACTTTTAGCTCAATGGGAAACCATATTCCATCAATAATAAAAGTCGGAATAATTTTCGTAGATTGTTTTTTGTTGAATTTCTCCTGATAATTTGTATCTTTTAAATCAAAAGAGATATTGTTATTTAGAAGAATATATTCAACCTCTTTAATATTGTCTGTAAAAAGATTGATTTGGATTTTGAGAAATTTTGGGATTAAACCTTCAAGTAATTGTCCAGCTAAATGAGGATTAAATTCTTTAAAAAGTTTCATGATATTTAAAGCTTCTTTTTTTATTTTAATTAATATTTCTGAATCAACTTCCTCCTGAAAAATATTTTGGTATTCTTTTAAAGCATTATCAATTTCATGATTTGATGGTAAATTTTCTTTTGAAAATAATGCTAATGATTTTGCGGCTTTTCTTTTTGCAAATAAATAATCAGTTATTCCTTCTTCCATAATTATCTTTGCTGCCTGTTTGGCAACAATAGATCTATTATAATTTATGTTTTCAAGAGCCATGTCAGGTTAATTAAGAAGAAAATAAGCATTTTTATCTGGTAGGAATTCATCATAAAAGTATTCGAAAATTCCATCTTCACCTTTCTTAGCAAGCATGCCATTTTTAGGATTTATTCTTAGAGGTACTATTCCATATGGGCTTTCTAATATTTTAGTAGGGTACTCATTAATTATTGGCTTCATGTAGTCAATCCATATTGGAAGAGCTGCTCTTGAGCCACTTTCATGCTTTCCTAGAGTTCGAGGTTGGTCAAAGCCCATCCATGTAACCGTTACAATATCTGGATTAAATCCCGCAAACCACGCATCTACTAGCTCATTTGTTGTTCCAGTTTTACCAGCAATATCCTCACGTTTAAGTCTTTTAGCTTTTCTAGCCGTTCCAGTATTTATTACTTCTTGGAGAAGTGAAGTCATAATGTATGCATTCCTTGGGTCAATAATCCTAGGCGTTTCTTCATTTGTTACAGAAAAGTTTTGTTTAATTTTTCTTCCTTTAACATCTATAATTTTTTCAATAAAATAAGGTTTTTTAAGATAACCTCCATTTGCAAAAACACCATATGCTGCAACCATTTCTAAAGCTGTAACCTGACCAACTCCCAATGCCATTGACAAGTAAGGCGAATGTTTTTTTTTGTTAAACCCAAATCTTGTTATGTAATCAAGTGCATATTTTGGATCAATATGTTTTAAAACTCTAATAGCAACTAAATTTTTTGATTTGGCTAAACCTTGTCTAAGTCTTATTGCTCCATCATATTTTTCATTATAATTTTGTGGCTCCCAGTTTTCATTAGTATTAAGTTCTTTCGCTGTAATATAGATAGGCGCGTCATTCACTAAAGTTGCAGGGGTTATGCCTTTTTCAAGTGCAGCTGAATATATGAATGGTTTAAAAATTGATCCTGGCTGTCTATTTGCTTGTGAAACATGATTGTATTTATTTCGATGAAAATCAAATCCCCCAACTAAAGCTAAGATAGCCCCTGTTTGAGGATCCATAGACACAAGTGAGCTTTCTACTTCGGGAAGTTGAGTCGCAATCCAATAATTTCTTTTTTTAACAAATCTTATAACAGATCCAGGCTTTAGTAATTTTTCACCTTCGTTTTGTAATTCCAAATCTTTTTTAAGTAATTTCAACCCTTTTTTATAAACACTTATTTTTTTTCCATTTTTCAGGAGGACATCAACTCGCAAAGGTTGTAAATCTAAAATAACACCGGGAATAAAATTACTATAAGTGGGTATTAACTTAAGTTTCTTTAGGATAAATTTATCCCGCTCTTTTTTATTTTTAAATTCTTGAGATTTAAAACCGATAAAATCTTCAGGGGGGGCCAAATCATGTCGTGCTATATAATTTATGATGCCATTTTGAACTGCACGATTTGCCATCAATTGATTTTTCTTTTTAATCGTTGTATAAACTTTTAGTCCACTGGTATAGATTTTATCTCCAAATTCTTCAAATAAAGTTTGTCTCACCATTTCGGCAACATAATTAGCTTGAAGCTCACTTTTCATAAATCTATCTTTTAAACCAAGAGGTTCCTCCAAGGCGATTATATGAGTTGGCTTATCAATATAACCATGACGTAACATACTATTTAGAACATTTTGCTGTCTATTTATTGCAAGATTTGGTCTCACTAATGGATTGTATCTGCTTGGTGCTTTTGGAAGACCAGCAAGTAAAGCGGTTTCTCCTAAATTCAATTGATCAAGATTTTTTCCAAAATAAGTATTCGCTGCTGCTGCAAAACCAAAAGATCTTTGGCCAAGATATATTTGATTAATATATAGCTCAAGTATTTCTTCTTTTGATAATGTTCTTTCAATTTTGACTGCAAGTAAAATTTCATTAATTTTTCTTTTAAACGTCTTTTCAGAAGTAAGAAAAAAGTTTCTTGCTACTTGCATTGTGATTGTGCTTGCACCCTCATGGCTTTTACCAAGTATATTTTTAATTGCAGCTCTTGTTATCCCAATTAAATCAATGCCAGGGTGCTCAAAAAAACGTCTGTCTTCTATTGAGAGAATTGCATTAATCATTTGCTGCGGAGTATCTGAAATAGCTATAAAATCTCGTCTTTCCTCTCCAAATTCTGCAATGAGAATTTCTTCTTTTGAAAAAATTTGCAAAGGTTGTTTAGGGCGATATTTTTCTAGATGAGAGATATTAGGAAGTGTTGGGTAGATTAAGGCAGACACAAAAAAAGCCATTGCGAGAATAGATAAAGCCCCAAAAAAGGCCATAAAAAGATAATTCTTAATGATTGAATACATAATGCACTTAAATAAAATTTAACTATAATATAAACTTCATTATAGTAGTTTAGTAAGATATTTAATCTTAATTTAGATATTTTATTATTTATTTGGTAACTTTTATAGAGAATTGGTATTGAAAAATTCAAAAAACATTTTTTTAATTGGATTAATGGGTTCTGGGAAGACAACAATCGGAAAGCTTCTATCAAAAAAATTAGATAAAGATTTTTATGATAGTGATTCTGTTGTTGAAGAAAGGACTGGCGTTAAAGTACCTTTGATATTTGAATATGAAGGAGAAGTTGGTTTCAGAAGAAGAGAAGAGAACGTTTTAAAAGATTTAGTTAATTTAAAAAATATTGTTTTAGCAACTGGCGGCGGTGTAATTTTATCTAAAAATAATCGTAAATTACTCAAAAATAATGGATATGTTATTTATTTAAAATCAGATTGTGTCGATTTAGCAGCTAGAATGGAAAATGATAAATCTAGGCCACTTTTACAAAAAGGTGATTTAAAAGAAACACTAGACAATTTATTTAAATTTAGAGATCCATTATATGTGGACATTTCTGATCAAATAATTGAAACTAAAAATAAACGAGCTAGTGATGTTACTTCTGAAATCGAATCTTTGCTAAACAAATTATGACAGAAACTATAAATATAAATTTAGGAAAAAGAAGCTATCCAATATATGTAGGTGAGCATCTTTTAACAAATGGCGATTTATTTGAAAAGCATATTTCTAATAAAAAAGTAGCAATTGTTACCAATGAAACTATTTCTCCATTATATCTTCAAAAAATTTCTAAAACTTTCAAAGATATAAATAAAGAGATAATTCCAATAATTCTTCCCGACGGAGAAGCATTTAAAAATTTTGAGACTTTAAATTTAATTTATGACGAATTACTAAAAAATAGAGCTAATCGTCAAATATCATTGGTTGCCTTAGGAGGAGGTGTTGTTGGCGATATAACTGGTTTTGCAGCTGCAACATTTATGAGAGGTGTTGATTTTATTCAAATCCCTACAACTCTTTTATCTCAGGTTGATTCTTCTGTCGGAGGAAAAACTGGAATTAATCATCAGCTTGGAAAAAATATGATAGGTGCTTTCTACCAACCAAAATGTGTAATCGCAGATATAAGTTTATTGGCAACATTACCTGATAATCATTTATCTGCAGGTTTGGCTGAAGTCATCAAATATGGCCTAATTCGTGATTTTAGTTTTTTTGAATGGCTTGAAAAAAATATTAATGGCATTATGAAAAGAGATTCTAAATTATTAATTAATGCAGTAATTTGTTCGTGTAAGAATAAAGCAGACATTGTGGAATCTGACGAATTTGAGTCTAACATTAGAGCTATTTTAAATTTAGGCCACACTTTTGGACATGCTATAGAAACTGCTACAGGTTATGGAAAATGGCTTCATGGAGAAGCTATTGGAATAGGAATGGTTATGGCTGCTCATTTATCAGAACAAATGGGATGGTTAAAAAAAGAAGAGTATCAAAGAATAAAGTCTTTGATAGTTAGTTCAAATCTACCAATTAATCCTCCAGAGATTTCAAAAAAAGACTTTCTTGATTTGATGCAACTGGATAAGAAAACAAAAGATGATCAAATTAATCTTGTTCTTCAACAAGGTATAGGTAAAGCTATTCTTACCTCTGATTATGACGAAGAAAAACTCCATAACACCCTTTTAAAGAAATCTTTTTAAAGGCTTTTATGACATTAGAACCTTATGCAGCAAATCCAGAATACACATTGGGTAGAGAATTTAATGAATCTAAATCAAAATTTAGAAATGATTTTCAGAGGGATCGAGATCGAATAATTCATTCATCTGCATTTAGAAGACTAGAATATAAGACTCAGGTATTTGTGAACCACGAAGGGGATATGTTTCGAACACGTCTCACTCATTCTCTTGAAGTTTCACAGATTTCAAGAGGAATAGCACGCACACTAAAATGTCATGAGGATTTAGCTGAAGCAATTGCATTGGCCCATGACCTTGGTCATACCCCTTTTGGACATGCTGGACAAGATTCTTTAAATAATTGTATGAAACCTTTTGGTGGCTTTGAACATAATTTACAATCTTTAAGGGTTGTTGATTTTTTAGAGCAAAGATATGCTAATTTTGATGGATTAAATTTAACGTTTGAGACACGTGAAGGAATATTAAAACATTGTTCTTTTAAGAATGCTAAGAATTTGGGTGCTGTAGGCGAAAGATTTATAAAAAAACAACAGCCCTCTTTGGAGGCTCAATTAGTAAATTATGCTGATGAAATTGCTTACAACAGTCACGATATTGATGATGGATATCGTTCAGGAATTATAAAATTTAAAAAATTAATGGAAGTTTCTTTATTTAAAGAATGTGCTGAGCTTGTAAAAAAAGAGTATCCCAATATAGGTGAAATTAGGTGGCTTCACGAGACTATAAGAAGAGTTACATTTTCTTTGATATTTGATATATGTGAAACAAGTTCTTTAAATATAGATAAATATAAACCTAAAAGAATTGAGGATATTAGAAAATTACCTAATTTAATTAATCTATCTAAAAATATGGAACAAAAACAATTAGAACTTAAGCAGTTTTTAAGACATTTTCTTTATGAGCATGAGCGAGTAGTTAAGATGACAGATAATGCAAAAAAAATAATTAAGGACTTATTTTTTCATTTCATGAATGATCCCTCTTTATTGCCAGAATCATATACAAAGAATTCGGGTAATGATTTTAGCCGATCAATAGCAGATTATTTAGCTGGAATGACAGATAGGTATGCTATTAACATTCATAAAGACTACAAGTTGAATAGTAAAAAACACTGTTTGTAATAGATTCATGGTAGATTGTTGTAAATTTACAACAATATTCTAGATTTGTTACAAAAAAGTCACAATTATCTTGCTTTTTAATGTAAACATTAGGGATAATGGTATTAACTTTTCTTAATGAGAAAGTTTATCTTAAGAAAGTTTTTTTGTTAAGAAAGTTTTTTGAATTACTTTTTTAACCTATGTTACAGAAGTAATTTTTAATTTTAGGAGAAATTTATGAACAAGAAAATTAATCTAGCAGTTGCGGGTGCAGCTCTAGCTTTAGGTGCTTCGGCAGCTAATGCTGGAATCGTTATCCCAGCTGGTGATTGGACATTAGATGTAAATGGTAATGTTAATGCATTCTTGAACTTCAATGATGCTGACGCTGCTAACGGCTCTGCTGTTACAGGTGCTATTGCTAATGGCCAAGATGGACTAGGTGAATCTGATTCACAAGGTATTAATACAGGTCTATTACCATCATGGTTAGGATTTACTGGTACTACACGTCAAAATAATACTGATGTGTCATTTACTATTTCATTCCAACCTAATGCTTCAGACAACACTACACCATTTCATGGTGATTCAAAAACACCTCTAAATCGTCAGTCATATTTATCATTTGGTGATAAATCATGGGGTTCGATTAAACTTGGTAAAGATATTGGTATCTTTGCTTCTGGTGCGATTCTTAATGATATGACATTATTAGGTGTTGGTTCTGGTGCTAATGGTCGTTCAGGTGGTGCTACAACACTTGGTGGTATTGGTACTGGTTATGTATACGCTGCATGGAAGGGTCAAGCTACATATACGACTCCAAACATGGGTGGATTCCAAGCTAAAATTGGTTTAATGAATCCAAACAATATTCCTGATGCTAATACAACATCAACAACTAGAACATACACAACAATATCAATCTTGACAGGTACTACAGCAACCCTTACTGGTTCACTGTCAGCTGCTGGTATTGCAACATCTATATCAACAACTGTTGTGTCTGCTGGTACTATTGCTTCAACAACAACTGATACTGATACAACTACTGGTGCATCTAATGGTGCTGTTAACCAAGATCGTTTCGGTATTGAGGCAGAAGCTTCATATTCATGGACAGGCGATGTTGCTGGTAAAGTATGGGTATCTGGTGCTTCATACGAAGTTACTCGTATCCAAGCTGGTACATCTGCAACTAAACAAGATTATGACATCGAAGCAGTTGATGTCGGTGCTTCTTTAAGTGCTGGTAACTTCGGCTTAGTTGGTTACTACTATGATGGTGAAGGCCTAGGTACTACACTATTCGGTAACTTAGGTGTAACATCTGGAGGTAAAGAGCGTGATTCAGACGGTGGTTATGTTCAAGCTACATATGTAATACCAACAGGTACTAAACTTGGTGTTGCTTATGGTGTTTCAAATCTTGACACAGCTAGTGGTGAAACTAACGCTACTTTAGTTGACGAAAATGAACGTTGGACTGTGGGTGCATATCATCCATTAACTAAGCATCTAAATTTAGTTGCTGAGTACAATTCAACAGAGACAGAAGGTCAAACAGGTTCAAATAACGCTGAGAATGATTCATTATCTCTTGGTGCTATCTTATTCTTCTAGGACTTACCTCTTAGTAGAAGTTTGATCAGTAGTAGATTTAATAAAAAACGGCATCTTCGGATGCCGTTTTTTTTATTTCTTCTGCACTAATCATGTGAAATAATAGGTTTAAATTTTAAATTTTTAGATTATGACAAACAATACCAATTTAAATGAATTACTCGATGAGGCTTTAAGTTTATTAAAATTAAAGGATTTTGATAAGGCTATTCCAATCTATGAAGCTATCTTAAAAATAGATAGCGTGCATTCGCAAGCACTGTCTCATTTATCAATAATATTTTTAATTAAAAAAAGATATCAAGAAGCAATAGAAATGATTCATAAATTATTTCAAATAGTAGAACCAGTTATTGGTGATTATCAAAATTTGGCTAGTGCTTATTTAGCGCTAAATGATTACAAAAATGCAATTGATTCCTATGAAAAAGCCATTCAAATTAATCCTAATATATCAGAAATACATAAGCTTCTTGGAGATGCACAAATTAAAGTAGCAGATCATATAGGAGCTTTTGACTCTTATGAAAAAGCTTATAAGTTAGAGCCAGAAAAATTTCAAAGATTATTTGATTACGGAATTATATTGCATCTTTGCAGGCATCATGAACAAGCATTAGATATCTTTAATAAAGCACAAAAGATTGACCCTAATCATATCGAATGTATGAATAAAACTGCTGCATGTTTAAGTGCAATCGGCGATTATAGTAAAGCTAAAAGTATTTATAAAAAATTAATGGAGTTAGCTCCAGAGGCAACCGCCCCTATAATAGATTTTGCCTCATGTTTAATGTATGAGGACAAATATGATGAACCCATTAAAATACTAAAAGAAGTCCTAATTAAAAAACCATATCAGAGTATAGCTAGATCTAATTTAAGCCTTTTGTATTTAACTAAAAAAAATTTTAAAGAAGGTTGGGACTGCCATGAGGCAAGAATTCAAATGAGGAATGAATTTGACGCAACTAAAAGATACGATTCACTTCAGAAGTTTTTTAGTATAGATGTAGGTAAAAAAGAATTAAAATCAAATGAAAAAATTATTATATTGTTGGATGCAGGAATTGGGGATGTAATTCTTGGCTTTAGTATGCTCAAGGATTTTTATAAAAAATTTAAAAATATTAGTGCTGAAGTGGATTATCGTTTGGTAAATCTTTTTAAAAGATCATTTCCAGAAATTAATTTTTTTGGAATTAAAGAAGATAAACATGAAATTTTAATTAATCATAATCTTACCGATTATGACAAAGGTATTTATTGGATGAGTTTGGGTAAATATGTTCGTCAGAATATATCGGATTTTCCAAAAGAAAGTTTAGCTTTTATGAAGCCAGATGAAAAAAAAGTTAATGAAATCAGAAATAATCTAAAAAAAGACAAAAAAATTGTTTGTGGAGTATCTTGGAAAAGTGCTGCGACAGAAGATAGACATAAATCTATTCTCCTTCAAAATTTAATTCCTATTTTTTCTCTTCATGGACTAAGATTTATAGATTTACAGTATGAAATTCCTCAACATAAAGGTCAAACAGCTCTAGAAAAGAAAAATCTTTTCAAGAATAATCAAATTAAAATTGAAAAATATAAGGATTTAGATACGTTTAATGATATTGATGGTTTATCAGCATTAATAGAAAATTGTGATATTGTTGTTACAGCTAGCAATGTAACTGCACATATAGCAGGAGCATTAGGTAAAAAAACTTTTTTGTTTGTTCCTTTTTCAAGAGGTAAGCTTTGGTATTGGCATGATGAAAAAGGTTCAAGTATTTGGTATCCAAGTATTAAAATATTTAGAGCAGAATCAGTTAATAAATGGGGTAGGGTTTTTATAAGAATTGCTGAAGAGATTAAAAAAGAATTAACTTGATCCTTTTGAGATTTTAAGTTCTTTAATTTTTCTTGCAACCGTGTTTCTTCCAATCCCTAATAAATTTGCAGCATCAATTTTTCTGTATTTAGTAAATTCAAGAGTCTTTTCGATTAAAATTTTCTCAATTTGGTCTATATATAATTTGTGCAATTCTAATTGACCATCTAGTAATTTTCTGGATACGTCCCTGCCAAGATTGTCTTGCCAATTAGCTGAGTTATTATTAGAGTTGATTGGTTCATCTTTTAATTCTGAAGGTAAATCTCCAACTGATATTTGATTTCCAGGGGACATTACAGTTAACCAATGACAAACATTTTCGAGTTGCCTAACATTACCTCTCCATTGAAGATTATTAAAATATTTTAAAACTTCTTCTGATAATATTTTAGGCTTTACTTTTAGTTGCTGAGCGCTTTTAAATAAAAAATATTTAGATAATGTTGGTATATCTTCAATTCTATTTCTTAATGGTGGAACTGTAATTCTTATAACATTTAATCTATGAAATAAATCTTCTCTAAATTCTCCATTTTTAACTAATTCTTCTAAATCTTGATGGGTTGCAGCAATAACTCTTACGTCAACATTAATAGAGTCTTGCCCTCCTATTCTATAAAAGTGTCCATCACTTAGAACCCTTAATAATCTAGTTTGAAGCTCCATTGGCATATCGCCAATTTCATCTAAAAATAACGTGCCACGATTAGATTGTTCAAATCTACCTTTGCGAAGATTTTGAGCTCCAGTAAAAGAACCCTTTTCATGACCAAATAATTCTGCTTCTAAAAGTTCTTTAGGGATTGCAGCGGTATTAATAGCAATAAATGGAAAATCTTTCCTATTACTATTTTTGTGAATTGCATTTGCAACTAATTCTTTACCAGAACCAGATTCTCCGTTTAATAAAACTGTTGCATTTGATTGACTCAATCTTCCAATAGCCCTAAATACTTCTTGCATTGATTGTGCCTGCCCAATAATTTCAGGTAATTTATTGTCTTGTTCACTTTGTTTTTTTTCTATATTTTTTGTTTGCTCTAATGCTTGATTAATTATTTCTAGAACTTTATCTATATCAAAAGGTTTGGCTATGTATTCAAAAGCGCCTTTCTGAAATGCAGAAACAGCTGTATCAAGATCAGAATAGGCTGTCATTATGATGATCGGTATATGAGGAAATTTTTCTTTCACTTTTGTTAAAAATTCAATACCTGATTCACCAGGCATTCTTATATCGCTTACAATAACAGAGGGCGCTTCATGATTAAATTGATTAATTGCTTCATTTGTATTGCTAAAACATTGGCAAGGAAGATTTGCTTTTGATAATGTTTTTTCAAATACCCATCTTATAGACTGGTCATCATCAAGTACCCATATTTTTTTCATTTAACTACCCCATTAATTTTTAAATTATTTTCAATGGGTAAAATAATTGAAAATTTTGTTTGGCCAGACTCGCTTGAACAATCAATCATTCCATTATGTTGGGTTATAAAATTTTGTGCTAAGGATAGTCCTAATCCAGACCCAGTTTCTTTTCCTGAAACCAATGGATAAAATATTTTATCTAATAATTCATTTTTAATACCTGGTCCGTTATCGATAATATCTAAACGTATTGCTGTTGTATGTTTCTTTTTATGAAACACAATTTGACTTTCAGCTCTCGTAATAAATTGTAAATTCATTTTTTCTTTTGTATTATTATGAGACATAGCTTGAACCCCATTTCGTGCAATATTAAGGACAGCTTGTATTAGTTTTTCTCTATCCCCAATAAACTCTGGAAGGCTGATATCATAGTCTCTTATTAGCTCAAGATTGTCAGGAAATTCTGATAAAACTAGACTTCTTACTCTTTCTAACACTTCATGTATGTTTGTTTTTTTATATACAGGTAGTTGATGTGGAGTTAATAATTTATTCATAAGATTTTGAAGACGATCCGCTTCATTTATTACAATTTGCGTATATTCTTTCAATGATTTCTCTTTTAATTCACTTTCTAAAAGTTGTGCGGCTCCTCTTAAGCCTCCAAGAGGATTTCTTATTTCATGAGCTAAGTTTCTTAATAGTTCTGAGTTTGCTTGTTGTTGAATAAACATTCTTTCTTCCTTTGCTACTCTTAATTGTTGGTCCATTTGAATAAATTCGACTATAAAGTCAAATTCATTTTGTTCAATTGGGGTAATTGTAAAGCTAACGCAAATAGTTTTGTTTTGTTTGGTTTTAATAAAATATTCATGTTCACGATAAGAGCTTTGTTTTTTTTTAGCTTGCGTTAATGCTTCCTTAAAAAAATCAATATCTTCAAAAAATAATTCAATATGCTCGTTAAGAGCATTTCCATGACTTAATTCAAATAAAATCTCTGCACTTGGATTTATGTATTGAATTTTTAAATTTTTATCACATACAATTATTGCAGTAGCTTGATCTTCCATTCCTTTCAGATTATCTTTAATTTTTACTAGTGCCATTTTTATACCTTATATAATTTATTAAGCAAGAATAGGACCAAGATTTAATCAATATTTACTTTCATTCTCACTTACAATATTATTTCATTGCACAACATTAGTGCATATTAATTTTAGTCAAAAAAAGGGCGAATTAAAAATTCACCCTTTATTAAAACTATATGCTGTAATACATATCGAATTCAATTGGATGAGGAGTCATTCTTAACCTAGTAACTTCTTCCATTTTTAAATCGATAAAGCTATCAATAAAGTCATCAGAAAAAACTCCTCCCGCTGTTAGAAAATCTCGATCAACTTTAAGTGCATCAAGGGCTTCAGGCAAGGTAGCAGCAACTTGAGGAATTTTTGCTTCTTCTTTAGCTGTTAAATCGTACAAATCCCTAGTCTCAGCTTCCCCAGGATGAATTTTATTTTTAATACCATCTAATCCAGCCATTAAAAGTGCGCTAAAAGCTAGGTATGGATTTGCTGTTGGGTCTGGAAAACGGACCTCAATTCTTCTTGCTTTGTCAGATGCTACATATGGAATTCTTATTGCAGCAGATCTATTTTTCGCTGAATATGCAAGCATAACTGGCGCCTCAAAACCGGGGACTAATCTTTTGTATGAATTAGTTGATGGATTGGTAATTGCATTTAATGCCTTTCCATGTTTGATTATGCCACCTATATAATAAAGAGCAGTGTCACTTAAGTTCGCATATTTTTTACCGGCAAACATATTTTTACCACCCTTCCAAATTGATTGATGAACATGCATACCTGTTCCGTTGTCATCAAGTATTGGTTTTGGCATAAAAGTAGCTGTTTTTGAATATCTATGCGCTGTATTTAAGACTACATATTTAAGTATTTGAGTCCAATCAGCTCTTTGTGTAAGAGAAGAAAATTTGGTGCCAATTTCGTTTTGACCTGAACCAGCTACTTCATGATGGTGAACTTCAACAGGCACTCCCATTTCTTCTAATGTTAAACACATTTCTGAACGAAGGTCTTGTAAAGAATCTACTGGAGGGACCGGAAAATAACCTCCTTTAACTCTAGGGCGGTGACCAACATTACCCCCATCATGTTCATTTTTTGAGTCCCATTCAGCTTCTTCAGAACTTACATTTACCGAAGAACCACTCATTCCAGAGTCCCATGTAACTGAATCAAATACAAAAAATTCAGGCTCTGGTCCAAAATAAACAGTATCACCTATACCAGTTTTTTTGAGATAGGCTTCTGCTCGATTCGCAATTGTTCTTGGATCCCGATCGTAACCCTTACCATCTGTAGGATCTACAACATTACAAGTTAAGATAAGAGTTTTTTCTTCCATGAATGGATCGATGTTGGCTGTGTTAGGATCAGGATAAAGTAACATATCTGATGCATTAATACCTTTCCAACCGGCAACAGATGAGCCATCAAAGGCATGACCATCTGTAAATTTACTTTTATCAAATGCAGCTGTTGGAACAGAAACATGTTGTTCTTTACCTTTGGTATCAGTAAAACGAAGATCGATAAATTTAACTTTTTCTTGTTTAATTTTTTTTATTACATCTGCGACAGCCATACTAAAACTCCTTAAAAAAATAATTATTCGGTATATATATTATCTAAAGCAGAATCTATGCCAATATTTAATTGGCTAAAATACCTTATTTATTTATAAAATACATTAAATAAATAGATATTGCACTATTATAATGCATAATTAGAAATTAATTGCACTATTATATTGCATTAATATTTCTCTTGGATATTTTTTTATTATCTATAATAATAATTTAATGAATAAATTAATTAAAAAGTTTGCAGTACTTGGTCATCCAATTTCTCATTCTCTCTCCCCTCAAATACATTCTTTATTTGCAAAAGAATTATCAATTATATTAGAGTATAAAAAATTCGACATCAATCAAGACAAGTTTGATGAGCACCTTAAAAATTTTATAAAAAAGGGATTTTATGGTCTTAACATAACTCTTCCGTTGAAAAATTCTGCCTTTAAAATTTGCAGCGAGCTTTCGGAAAGAGCATCTTTATGTAAATCTGTTAATACAATTACATTCTTAGATAATAAAATTCTAGGAGACACAACAGATGGTATAGGTATAGTTAACGATTTAAAAAATAAAGCTATAAATCTTGAAAATAAGAATATTTTATTGGTTGGAGCAGGAGGGTCAGCAAATGGAATTCTTTATGATCTTATTCAAACAAAGGCAAAGCGAATTTTTATTACTAATAGAACTTTGAGCAAGGCAGTTGAAATGAAAGAGTATTGGGGAAAATTTTCTAATAAAAATCAAGTTATCTTAAAAGTTGTTGAATTAAATTCTTTTAGTAATTTAAATTTTGATTTAATAATTAATGCAACTTCTTCTTTTTTAACTAATGGAGAGTCACCAATATCTAATAATGTATTTAATCATTTAAATGATGGTGGTGCTTGTTATGAATTAATGTATGGACAAGAGACACCTTTTATGAAAGAAGCAAGCAACAAAACCAATTTAGTTTTTGATGGACTAGGAATGCTTGTTGAACAAGCAGCAGAAAGTTTTTATATTTGGCATAATTTAAAACCAAAAATAAAAAATGTGGAAATCTTTAACTCAAGTGGTTTTGAAAGTTTTAGGTAAATTTAAATTTTTATTTATATAGTGTTTTAATAGGAATTATAAATATTTTTTTAGATATTTACCTGTAAAACTTTTTGCATTGGAAGCAATTTCTTTAGGGGAGCCTTCAGCAATTATCTCTCCACCCCCATCTCCTCCTTCTGGACCTAAATCAATAATCCAATCAGCAGTTTTAATTACGTCTAAATTATGTTCTATAACTACTAGAGTATTTCCATTCTCTCTTAATTTATGAAGAACATTTAGTAATAGTTGTATATCAGAAAAATGCAAACCAGTAGTTGGCTCATCTAATATATAAAGAGTTCTACCGGTATCTCTTTTGGATAGTTCTAAAGCCAACTTAACTCTTTGGGCTTCACCTCCTGAAAGAGTTGTAGCATTTTGACCTAATTTTATGTACCCAAGACCAACATCTAGTAGTGTTTTGAGCCTTCTTTCTATTGTTGGGACAGCATTAAAAAATTCATAGGCCTCCTCTACAGTCAGGCTTAAAATATCATGAATATTTTTCCCTTTGTAAAATATTTCAAGTGTTTCTCTGTTATAACGATGCCCATAGCAAACGTCGCATTCGACATATACATCTGGTAAGAAATGCATTTCAACTTTAATCACTCCATCTCCTTCACATGCTTCACATCTGCCACCTTTCACATTAAATGAAAACCTTCCTTGGTTATAACCTCTAGTCCTACTTTCTTGAACTTTAGAAAAAAGATCTCTTATCGGAGTGAATAATCCTGTGTAAGTGGCGGGATTAGATCGTGGTGTCCTCCCAATTGGACTTTGGTTGACATCAACAACTTTATCGAAAAAATCAAAACCTGATATATCTTCATGATTTGCTGGCTCCAAATTACTTCGGTAAAGATGTTTTGCAACAGCATTGTATAAAGTATCGTTTATAAGAGTAGATTTACCACTACCAGAAACCCCAGTAACACAAGTAAAAAGTCCTATTGGTAAATTTAAATTAATTTCTTTTAAATTATTTCCAGTCGCTTTTGTTATCTTAAAAAAAGAATTATTATGAGATTTTGGTTTTTTTGAAATTATTATTTTTTTCTGCCCACTTATATATTGACCTGTTAAAGATTTTTTGTCTTTTGATATATCCTTAGGGGTGCCCTGAGAAACAATTTCTCCACCATGAACTCCGGCACCAGGACCAATATCAACAACATAGTCAGCTTTCATAATTGCATCATAATCATGTTCAACTACTATTACAGTGTTGCCAATATCTCTTAGATTTTTAAGTGTCTTTAGGAGTTTGTCATTATCTTTTTGATGGAGCCCTATGGAAGGCTCGTCTAAAACATACATTACACCCGTTAACCCACTTCCAATTTGTGATGCCAATCTGATTCTTTGCGCTTCTCCCCCAGACAAAGTTTCTGCAGATCTTGAAAGAGACAAATAATCTAAACCTACGTCTATAAGAAAATTTAATCTATTCTTTATTTCTTGAATTATTTTATTTGCAACTTGAGCTCTAAAGCCTAACAACTTAATAGTATTAAAAAAATCAAAAGTTTTTTTCAGTGGCAGTTTACAAATTTCATGAAGGTTAAAATCTGCGACTAAAACGTTTCTTGCCTCAATTCTTAATCTAGTTCCGTTACAAGCTGGACATTCTTGATTGCTCAAATATTTTGATAACTCATCTCGAACAGTTGATGAATCAGTTTCTTGATATCTTCTTTTAAAATTATTTATTATGCCTTCGAAAGAATGCCTTTTTTTATTTATAGTTCCTTGTTCATTAAAATAGCTAAATTCTATTTGTTCCTTTTCACTACCATATAAAATAATATTCTGGATATTTTCTGGAAGTTGTTCATATGGGATTTCAAGATCAAAATTATAATGATCAGCAAGACTTTTTAACATCTGGTAATAAAATTGATTACGTTTATCCCAGCCTTTAATTGCACCTGATGATAGAGGTAGTTGAGGGAAAGCTACTACACGATTAGCGTCAAAAAAGTTTTTATGTCCTAAACCATCACATTCAGGACATGCTCCCATTGGATTATTAAAAGAAAATAATCTTGGCTCTAATTCAGTTAGTGCATAGTCACAGTGAGGACATGAGAATTTTGCAGAAAATAGCTGAGTTTCTTCGGTTTCTATATTAATTGACACAATTTTTCCATTAGCTATTTTTAATCCTGTTTCAACCGATTCGGTTAAGCGCTGTTTTATATCTTGATGAATTTTTACTCGATCAATTACAACGTCTAACTGATGTTTAATATTTTTTTCTAGTGAGGGAATTTCATCTATCTCATAAATTGTTCCATCTAATCTAATTCTGATAAAACCTTGAGCACGTAATTCATCAATTAAATCTGAGTGAGTTCCTTTTCTACCATTTATTACTGGAGCCAATATCATAATTTTAGTTTCTTCTGGCAATGAAAGAAGCTGGTCAACAATTTGTGAGACAGTTTGTGCTTCAAGTTTTATTTTATGTTCAGGACAGTATGGATCGCCAGCTCTTGCATATAATAATCTAAGGTAGTCGTGAATTTCAGTAACTGTGCCTACAGTTGACCTAGGATTATGGGAAGTTGATTTTTGCTCTATAGAGATTGCAGGGGATAAACCTTCGATCATGTCTACGTCTGGTTTGTTCATGCGGTCTAAGAATTGTCTTGCATAAGCAGACAATGACTCAACATATCTTCTTTGACCTTCAGCATATAGTGTATCGAAAGCTAATGAAGATTTACCAGAGCCAGATAAACCAGTAATAACTATTAATTTATTTCTAGGAAGATCTAAGGAAATATTTTTTAAGTTGTGGGTTCTGGCCCCTTTAATTTTTAGGTAATCCATTTAATTCATTCTTTTATTAGGAGCAACCTGATATTATATTTTATTATTCTAGAATTAGAAACTAATGTTTTACTATTCGCGATAGAAATATATTATTATTAATGAAAAAAAGTAATTAAATTTATAAAGGATAGGAGAAGATATGCCGTCAGTTAATAAAGTAATGTTACTTGGTAATTTAGGCAGAGATCCAGAAGTTAGAACTTTCCCAAATGGGGATTCGGTTTGTAATTTTAGTATTGCTACTAGTACCTCTTGGAAAGATAAGAATTCCGGAGAGAAAAGAGAAAAAACAGAATGGCATAATATTGTAATGTATAGAAAATTAGCAGAAATCGCAGGGGAATATTTAAAGAAAGGGAGTTCTGTTTTTGTTGAAGGCAGCCTTCAAACTAGAAAATGGCAGACAAAGGAAGGACAAGACAGATACACTACTGAGGTTGTTGCTGATACTATGCAAATGTTAGGGGGTAAAGATAATAGAAATAATTCATCAAATGAAACTGATGATAATTATAATCAAGAACCAGATAGAACTGCCCAGACTAAAGAAAGTTCAAGTGTATCAAGTGAGCCTTCTCTTGAACTTCCGGATGATGATATACCGTTTTAGATAGGTTTTTGAGATGCCTTTATATGATTTTCTATGTTCTAATTGTGGGCATCAAGATGAGGTAATTACTAAGTTATCAGATGGTTCGACAATGGTTTGCCCTGTTTGCAAAAATAAAACTTTTAAAAAACAATTGTCAGCGCCCAATTTTAAATTAAAAGGATCAGGCTGGTATGAAACAGATTTTAAAAATAAACCTAAAATAAAAAATTCTAAAAAAGATAATGAAAAATCTTCTAAAATAAATAAAACCGAGAAATTAAAAAATAATGATTAAAAAAAATTTTATAACTGGCTTACTAGTTTTAATTCCTTTAATTCTTACCTTTTGGGTATTATTTTCATTAATTAAGTTTTTAGACCAAGTGTTATTTTTACTTCCAGAAACATTAAGACCAGATTATATATTGGGTATTGAAGTTTTTGGTTTTGGTGTTATTTTGACATTTATTATTATTCTCCTAACAGGAATAATTGCAAATAATTTTTTTGGAAAAAAGATTATTACTTTGTATGAGGTGCTGCTTAATAAATTACCTTTTGTTAAATCAATCTATAAAAGTATTAAACAAGTTTCAGATACCCTATTATCAAGCTCGGGAAACGCATTCACTAAGGCAGTTTTAATTGAATTTCCAATTTCAGGAACATATACTTTTGCATTTATTACTGGCGAACCTGATCAGATATTAACTAAAAATTTAAAGGGCAAATATTTAAATGTTTATGTACCGACGACACCTAATCCAACATCTGGGTATACGCTGATGGTTCCCAGAGATAAGGTTGTTGAATTAGATATTGGAGTAGATCAAGTACTTAAATATGTTATCTCAATGGGAGTAGTCCCTGGAGATAAAAAACTTAAGCAAAAAAAATAATTATTTAGAAAGAGAATTTAGATGAGAACGCATTATTGTGGTGAATTAAACAAAAGTCATAAAAATAAAGAAGTTATTCTTTGTGGCTGGGCTCACAGACGAAGAGATCATGGCGGAGTTATATTTATTGATTTGAGAGATAGAGAAGGTTTAGCACAGATAGTTATTGATCCAGATACACCAGAAGCTTTTAAAATTGCTGAAACAATTAGAAATGAATTTGTACTAGAAGTGACCTGCAAAGTTAGGCTTAGACCAGAGGGAACTATTAATTTAAATTTACCTACTGGAGAAATTGAAATGCTGGCATCTAAAGTTAAAATTTTAAATGAATCTCATACACCTCCTTTTATGCTTGATGACGAAACAATTTCAGAAGCAGTTCGTTTGGAGTATCGTTTTATTGATTTAAGGCGAGAAGTTATGCAAAAAAATCTCAAAATTAGGCATAATGTCTCAAAAAGTGTAAGAAATTTTTTAGATCTTGAAGGATTTATTGAATTAGAAACACCAATCTTAAATAGAAGCACACCCGAAGGAGCTAGAGACTATTTAGTTCCTTCAAGAATTCACCATGGTAATTTTTTTGCTTTACCTCAATCACCACAATTATTTAAACAAATATTAATGGTCTCTGGTTTTGATAGATACTATCAAATTGCGAAATGCTTTAGAGATGAGGATTTAAGAGCTGATCGTCAACCAGAATTTACTCAGATTGATATTGAAGCATCATTTATAAATGAAAAAAATATTATAGAAATTTCCGAAAATATGATTATGCAAACTTTTTCAAGCGCTATGGATATTACTTTGCCTAAATCTTTTCCTAAAATATCATATAAAGAGGCAATGAGTAGATATGGCTCTGATAAGCCTGATTTAAGAGTTACTCTTGAATTAGTAGAATTAACTGAAGAGATGAAAGATGTAGATTTTAAGGTATTTTCTTCTGCAGCAAATATGAAGAATGGAAGAGTTGCAGCATTAAAAATTCCTGGTGGCGCAACTCTGTCTCGTTCAGAAATAGATGAATATACTGAATTTGTGAAAATTTATGGAGCCAAGGGTTTAGCTTATATTAAAGTAAATGATAAAAATATTTTAAATGAAGAGGGATTACAAAGCCCTATAGTTAAAAATATTCACACAAAGGCATTACAGTCAATTATTGAAAAAACTAATTCAGAAAATGGCGATCTTATTTTCTTTGGAGCAGATAAAATTAAAGTTGTGAACGAGGCTTTGGGAGCTCTTAGAGTGAAAATTGGACATGCAAAGAAACATATAAATGATATGGAATGGGCACCATTATGGGTAGTGGATTTTCCAATGTTTGATTATGATGAAAATTCAGATACATGGAACGCCCTTCATCATCCATTTACTTCCCCCCAAGATGGACATGAAGAATATTTAGATTCAGATCCTGGTAAATGTTTATCAAAGGCTTACGATATGGTTATAAATGGTTGGGAATTGGGAGGAGGATCTATTCGTATTCATAAATCTGAACTTCAATCTAAGGTTTTTAAGGCCTTAGGTATTTCGAAAAAAGAAGCAAAAGAGAAGTTTGGTTTTTTATTAGATGCTTTACAGTATGGGGCACCCCCTCACGGAGGAGTAGCATTCGGATTAGATAGATTGATAACATTATTGGTTAGGTCTGATTCTATTAGAGATGTAATAGCTTTTCCAAAAACACAAAAAGCTCAATGCTTAATGACACAGTCACCAAATGAGGTTGATGAAAAACAACTAAAAGAATTGAACATTAAGTTAAGAGCTTCAAATATTCAACAAAAGAATGATTAGTGCAATTAATCACTTCAATTTAAGATCAGAGCCTAAAATGATGGAAATTTTAAAGAATTTTTACATCGAAGTTGTTGGGCTTAAAATGGGCACTAGACCCCCTTTTAAAAGTAATGGATTTTGGTTAAATGCAGGAAAAAAAGATGTGTTACATTTAAGTGAAACAAAAATAAATGATACAAATCCTGTTAATATAAAAAATACTTTTGATCATATGGCTTTTACTGCAGAAGGTAAAGAAAAATATATTAAAATCTTAAAAGAAAGAGAAATAGAATTTTACTTACGTAAAGTGCCAGAAATAGGAACTGAACAAATATTTTTTAAAGATCCAGCTGGAAATGGAATTGAATTAATTTTTTGTAAAACATAGTAAGGACATGATATGTCTGAAAATCAAAAAGTAAAAATTTATATAGGATTTGATCAAAGAGAATCGGTTGCATACCATACCTTCGTTCAAAGCCTAATTGATCATGCTTCAATACCATTAGATATAACTCCTCTTGCCATGAGAACCTTAAAAGGTTACGAAGAAAAACACAAAGATAAAAGTAATGATTTCGTATATTCACGTTTCTTAACTCCATTTTTAAATGATTTTAAAGGTTGGGCGATTTTTGCAGATGGAGATATGATTTGCCAGAAAGATATTAAAGAATTATTAGACTTAAAAGATAGCTCAAAGGCTCTGCAAGTTGTAAAGCATGATTATAAAACAAAGGCTAACCAAAAATATTTAGGTAATATAAATCAAGACTATCCAAGAAAGAATTGGTCTAGTGTTATTTTATGGAATTGTGAACATCCCAAGCATAAAATTTTAACGCCAGATTTTATTGCAAATCAAACAGGAAAATATCTTCATCGGTTTTCATGGCTTGAAGATCAAGAAATAGGAGAACTTCCTCAAGAATGGAATTGGTTGGCAACTGAGTACCCCAATAATGAACAAGCAAATATAATTCATTACACTCTGGGAACTCCATGTTTTAAAGATTATAGAGAAACAGAAATGGCAGATATTTGGTTAAAAAAACATGATCGATTAAATGATGGAATGGAGGATTAGGTATGAAAAGTTATCGTAAAGAATTATGGTTTAATGCGCCAGAAAGAATGCATTTTACCAATATAACTTCTGAAATTAGAACTTGTTTGGATGAAAGTGGAGTTCAAGAAGGTTTGGTTTTGGTTAATGCAATGCATATCACAGCTAGTGTTTTTATCAATGATGATGAATCTGGTTTACATCATGATTATAAAAAATGGTTAGAACATTTAGCCCCTCATGAACCTGTTAGCGGATATCGACATAATGATACTGGAGAAGATAACGCTGATGCTCATATGAAAAGGCAAGTAATGGGAAGAGAAGTTGTGGTTGCTATAACCGATGGACAACTTGACTTTGGGCCCTGGGAACAAATTTTTTATGGTGAATTTGATGGCAGAAGAAAAAAAAGAGTTTTAGTTAAAATTATTGGCGACTAATTATGGCAGGACATTCAAAATGGGCAAATATTCAACATCGCAAAGGTAGACAAGATGCTAAGAGAGGAAAGATTTTTTCAAAATTAGTTAAAGAAATTACAGTTGCTGCAAGAATGGCTGGTGGAGATGTAAATTTTAACCCAAGACTTAGAACTGCAGTTAGTGCAGCAAAAGAAGAAAGTATGCCTGCAGATAATATAACTAGAGCAATAAAGAGAGGCACAGGAGAGCTTGAAGGCGTTAATTACGAAGAAATTCGTTATGAAGGTTATGGCGTTAATGGAGCAGCAATTATTATTGATTGTTTAACTGATAACAAGCAGCGTGCAGTTGCAGATGTTCGACTAGCCTTAAGTAAAAATGGTGGTAATTTGGGCACTGATGGATGTGTTTCTTATTTGTTTAAACATTGTGGCGTTATTCTTTTTGCACCAGGAGTGAATAACAATGAATTAGCAGAATTAGCAATTGATTTAGGTGCAGATGATATTATTAATAATGATGATGATAGCGTTGAAATAATTACTGCCCCAAATGATTTTTTAAATATTAAAGATGGGTTTGATAAAACAGAATTGAAATACGAATTTGCTGAATTAACAATGAAAGCTGAAACTGAGATAGCTTTAAAAGGATCTGAGGGAGATAAGATGAGAAAGATTCTTGATTCGCTAGAGGATTTGGATGATGTTCATGAAGTTTATACAAATGTTGCAATTGAGGATGGCTGATTAAAATTTCCAATAAAATTCTTGGTATTGACCCAGGATTAAGAATTACAGGATACGGTGTAATATTAAATTCTTCCGGCACTTTATCCTATGAAACAAGTGGAATTATTAAAACAACTAATCAAGACGTAAATTTAGCTTCTCGAATTAAAATAATTCTTGCGGGCTTGGAAGAGGTTATTGAGCAATGCAAGCCAGATTGTGTTGCAATTGAAAAAGTTTTTTTAAATACAAATCCACAATCTACTTTACTATTAGGTCAAGCTAGAGGTGCAGCAATTAGTGCCGCAGTTATTAAAAACCTTGATGTTTATGAATATACTGCATTACAGGTCAAGAAATCTGTTGTGGGGATGGGGCACGCAAGCAAATCTCAAGTTCAAGTAATGGTCCAAAAATTACTAAATCTTCCTTCAATACCAAGCACAGATTCAGCAGATGCTTTAGCTTGTGGTATTTGTCATGCTAATATTAGTGGAAGTCTTGCTAAATTTGGAACTGGAAATAGAATGAAATCTGGAAGAATAATATGATAGGGAGAATTCAAGGAAGTTTATTAGAAAAAACTCCACCCATGATTCTGTTGGATTGTCATGGTGTTGGTTATGAATTAGAAGTATCAATGCCTACTTTTTATGATTTACCAGAAATAGGCGCAGAAGTTACATTATTAACCCATTTTATTGTTAGAGAAGATGCTCAATTATTATTTGGCTTTGCATCAACGCAAGAACGTAAAATATTTAGATTACTTATTAAAGTTAATGGGATTGGTGCGAAAGTAGCTTTATCAATTCTTGGTGGTATGACAGTTAATGAATTAATGTTGGCAATATCTAATCAAGAATCTGATTTATTAATTAAAATACCAGGTATAGGCAAGAAGACAGCAGAAAGATTAGTTTTGGAGTTAAAAGACAAATTTAAAGAAGACCAATTAAAAATAATATCAAATAAAGAACCAACTATACTTGAAGATATTCAAAATGCATTAATTGCATTAGGATATAGCTCAAAAGATGTAACTAATGTTACCAAAGAATTAGATTCAGATATTTCTTTAAATGATGGAATAAGAAAAGCGTTAAAGTTGTTATCTAAAAACTCATAGTGATTTTAAAAAAATGATTGAACCAGATAGATTTATAAATCCTTCAAATCAAGATACTGAAGAAGAAAATTTTGAGCACGCATTGAGGCCAAAAAAACTTTCTGAATATGTTGGACAAGAAAAAATTAGAGAGCAATTAGAAGTTTTTATTGGGGCAGCTAAGAAAAGAAATGAAGCTCTAGACCATGTTTTATTATTTGGGCCACCTGGTCTTGGTAAAACAACTTTAGCAAATATAATTTCAAAAGAGATGGGGGTTAATTTAAGACAAACGTCCGGCCCTGTTTTAGAAAAAACGGGTGACTTAGCAGCTCTATTATCAAATCTTGAAGAAAATGATGTTTTATTTATTGATGAAATCCACAGATTATCCCCGGTTATTGAGGAAATTCTCTACCCGGCGATGGAAGATTATCGTTTAGATATTATGATTGGTGAAGGTCCGTCTGCTAGATCAGTTAAATTAGAACTTCCTTCATTTACTTTAATTGGGGCAACAACAAGAGCTGGGATGCTGACCAATCCACTCAGAGATCGATTTGGTATTGTGTCAAGATTAGAATTTTATTCACATGAAGAATTGACCAAGATTGTGACGCGTTCAGCTAATCTTCTAGAGGTTGAAATTGATCAAGAGGGTGCAAATGAGATTGCAAATCGATCGAGAGGAACACCAAGAATTGCCAATAGATTGTTGAGGCGAGTTAGAGATTTTGCAGAGGTTAAGTCAAAAGGAAAAGTCAATAAATCAACGGCTGATGCAGCTTTAAAAATGTTAGATGTTGATTTGATTGGTCTGGATTTGATGGATAGAAGTTTTTTACTTTCGATTATTGAAAAATTTTCTGGTGGGCCAGTAGGGCTAGATAATATAGCTGCTGCAATTAGTGAGGAAAAAGAAACAATTGAAGATGTTATTGAGCCTTATTTGATACAACAAGGTTATTTAATGAGATCACCAAGAGGTCGTTTAGCTACCGAAAAAGCATACAAGCATTTTGATTTAAAGTATTCTAAAAATAATCAAAATGATGAGCTATGGAAAGATTAGTATTTACATGGGCTGTTAGAGTTTATTTTGAAGATACTGATAGTGGCGGTGTTGTTTATCATGCAAATTATCTAAAATTTATGGAAAGGGCTAGAACTGAATGGTTAAGAAGTTTTGGATTCAATCAAAAAAAATTAAAACAAGAAGAAAATATAATGTTTGTTGTACGAAAGATTGATATTCAATATAAAATACCAGCAAGGTTTAACGATTTATTAAAAATACAAACTAATTGTATAAAAGCGAACGATTATTCGTTTACATTGAAGCAAAATATTATGAGAGAAAATCAAGTTATAAGTGAAGGAAAGGTTGAAATTGTATGTATTAGTGCAGATATTTTTAAACCTGTTCGTATTCCAAAAATAGCCAAAAAACTTATGGAGATATTATGATGTTGGGAAGTGATTTATCATTTTTTTCGTTAATTCTGGGGGCTAGTTTACCTGTTCAGATTGTAATGTTAATTTTAGTTTTTGCTTCAGGCATGTCCTGGAAATATATTTATTTAAAAATAAAAGTTTTAAAAATTACTGAAGAAAATACAAATGAATTTGAAAAATTCTTTTGGTCTGGAGGAGACTTAGGTAAGCTTTATGATTCATTAACTTCAGTGCATGGAGACATGAATGGTTTAGCAACAATTTTTAAGGCTGGATATAAAGAATATATGAGCCAAAAAGATTCTAGATCTTTTGATAAGAAAAGCATAGAAAGTGTTAGAAGAGCAATGAGTGCAAGTTATAACAGAGAAGTAGATTCACTTGAAAGACATTTACCATTTCTTGCGTCTGTTGGATCTGTAAGTCCATATATAGGGCTATTTGGAACTGTATGGGGCATAATGAATGCGTTTATTGGTTTATCGAATGTAGCGCAGGCTACTTTAGCTCAAGTTGCACCAGGAATAGCAGAAGCTTTAATTGCAACAGCTATTGGATTATTTGCCGCAATTCCAGCTGTTATTGCATACAATAGATTTGCAGCAAAGGTTGATCGATTGTCTGTCAGATATGAAAGCTTTATGGAGGAATTTATAAATACAATAGATCGTAAGGGCTAGAGATTATGAATAAAAGAAGGCTAATGAATCAGATAAATGTTGTTCCATATATAGATGTTATGTTGGTTTTACTTGTGATTTTTATGGTTACTGCTCCAATGACCAATCCTGGGGTTGTAGATTTACCTAAAGTTGGCCAATCTCTAAAGCAACAAGTTACCCCTATAGTTATTTCAATAAAAAAAGATGCTTCTACTGAAATAAAAGGTAAAAAATATAAAAAAGATAATTTATTAGCCTATATTAAAAAGTCTATTGAAAAAAATCCAGATCAATCAGTAGTAATTGCAGCAGATAAAAAAGTCCAATATCAAGAAGTTATAAAGGTTATGGATTTACTAAAGCAGAATGAAATTAATAAAGTTGGATTATTACTTAAACCAGAAAAGTAATTCATGAAAATACCTCAACTAAATTTTGATTTTATTCGTAATTCAAATGCTTGGACTATTCTTGAAAATGATCATAATCTTCAGGCTAATTTATTTTCTTTTTTAATACATTTTTTGTTATTTATTTTTATGGTTTTTTCAATTCAATGGCAAATTAAAATACCTAATTATGCCGAAGTTGAACTTTGGGATGCAGTTCCAACTCAAATTAAAAATAAACAAATAAAAAAAGAACCAAAAAGAACTAAACAAATAAAAAAAACAAAAGTAATTCCACCAAAAATAACTAATCAACAATTAAAGACAAATGAAGAAGCAGAAATTAAATTAAAGAAAAAAAAGGCTGCTGAAAAAAAAGCATTGGCAAGAAAGAAAAAGTTGCAAGAAATAAAAAAACTTCAGGCTAAATTATTAAAACAAGAAGAAATAGAAAAATTACAAGATAAATTACTTGAACAAGAAAAATTAGATCAGATAAAAGATAAATTACTTGAACAAGAAAAAGTTGATAAATTACAAGATTCCATTAGAGAGGAAGAATTAGTGAAGAAACCTAGGGTGGCAATTGAAGCAGATAAGGATCTATTAGCAGGAATAAATTCAGGTGAATTAGATAGGTTTAAAGCACTTATTCAACAAAAAATACAACAAAATGTAAATAATCAATTGTGTGGCCTTGATAGAGTTGAACTTGAATTTGAAATATCTTTAATGCCAACAGGAGATTTACTTGGAGAACCTAAAATGACTCAATCAAGTAATATTGCAAGTTGTGATGCTGCCGTTGAAAGGGCAATTCTTCAATCTCAACCACTCCCAATTCCCAAAAATAATAAATTATTTAAACGACTGAAGGATTTAAAATTAAAGTTTCACCCGAATGGGCATTATGATTTGTAATCTAATTACAATTAATCAAAGTTAAAGTGTTATCTTATTAAACTTTATAAGGATATTTAAAAATATGGTTTTTCGATTTTATTCTCTCTTTGTTGGTATTTTGCTATTAATTTCAACTCCAATTTATTCATTAGAGGTGATTGAAATTTTGGGAGGTAAAGCAAGTGAAATCCCTATCGCTATTGTTCCTTTTGAAGACTCAGTTGGGATAAATAGCCAAAAAGCACATCAAATTATTTCTCAAGATCTTGATCGAACAGGTTTATTTAGGCCTTTAAACATCACAGGAATATCGAATTCTCCAAGTAGTGATATTAATATAAATTATACAAAATGGTCTGCAATGGATGCACAATTTATAGTTGTTGGTAAAGTTGAATCAGAAAATCGTGATAAAAAAAATATAGAGATCACTTGGAGTTTAATAGATATATTTAAAGAAAAAACTGTAGTTACAATGAGATATATTGGCAAGAAGAAACAATATAGAGCTATAGCACACAAAGTATCCGATCATGTATATGAGTATTTAACTGGAAGTAAGGGTATATTTCATACAAAGATCGCTTATGTTAAAAAAATTAATAATAAGAAATATAGCCTAAATATTTCAGATTTTGATGGTTTTAATTCTAGACCCATCTTAAATACTACTCAGCCAATTATTTCGCCGAGGTGGTCACCGGATGGGAAAAAAATTGCTTATGTTTCCTTTGAAAAAAAGAAACCAGTTATATATATTCAGAATTTAAGAACAGGCAAAAGAACTTTATTAGCAAATTTTAAGGGTAATAATAGTGCGCCAGCATGGTCACCTGATAGTAAAAAACTAGCAATAGTTTTAACCTACAACAGAAATTCACAAATTTATATAATTAATGAAGATGGGACTGGAATTAAGCAATTGATGAGGTCGAATTCAATAAATACAGAACCATCATGGTCACCAAATGGAAAAGATATCTATTTTTCCTCTAATAGGGGTGGAAGCCCGCAAATCTATAAGATAAATATTGAGGATGATGAAATTACAAGAATTACATATGAAAGTAAATATAATTTAAGTCCAAGCTTATCTTATGATGGTAAATTATTACTTTTCCTTGCACAAGATCAAGGGAAGTTTAAAGTAGCTATTCAAAATTTGATTTCAAACCAGGTTTTAAAGCTTACAAAAGGCCCAGCAGATGAATCACCAATATTTGCTCCAAATGGACATTTAATATTATTTACCTATAAAGACTATGGAAAAACTACAAAAATTGGTACAGTATCTATTAATGGTTTGAAAAGAGTGCCAATAAATGTAGGTAATGCCATAATTCAGGAGCCTACATGGGGGCCGATAACAAATTAAGTTGTGTCCAAATGATGTTGGGTCAATCTTAATTTGTGTTACAGTATCAATTACATACAGCTTTTACTTAAGGGAGAAATTAAATTGAAAAAATCATTATTATTGCTATCGCTAGTAGGTGTATTAATGGCGGGATGTAGCTCAACTCCAATGGATGCTCCAGGTGATCCTTCGTCAAATTATTATGGTCAAGATGGATCTTCTGATGCAGCGACTTCTGAATCTTTAGGTTTAGATGAGCTTAGAAGTAATACACTACTCTCTCAACGTAGCGTATTCTTCGATTTTAATAAATACGATATTAAGCCTGAATACTCAGATTTAATTGGTGCTCACGCTCAGTATTTAAACAATCATTCGGCCGCAAGAATGATTATAAAAGGAAATGCTGATTACAGAGGTTCACATGAATATAATCTAGCTTTAGGACAAAAAAGATCA
This sequence comes from Nitrosomonadales bacterium, assembly GCA_028344855.1. GTDB lineage: Bacteria > Pseudomonadota > Gammaproteobacteria > Burkholderiales > Methylophilaceae > BACL14. The sequence continues at coordinate 59,543 of JAOMCC010000003.1, forward strand.
GTAGCAGTTAAAGATGCATTAAATTCGCTAGGTGTCGATGACTCTCAAATTGAAACTATTAGTTATGGCGAAGAATATGCAAATCAAGAATGTCAAGCTGATGCATGCGGTCAAGACAGGCGAGCTGATATTACATACGAAGTAGAGTAGATTTAATTTTATAGCAATATTTATGAAAAAATATTTATTGGTTGGCTTTGTGTTGTTTTCAAATTGTGCTTTTGCATTACTTGAAGACGAAGAAGCAAGAAAGAAAATTAATGAAATGCAAAGCCAGCTTAATAATATTGAAAAATCTTTAGAATTTAAGATTAACCAAAAGTTTTCAATAAACTTATCGAAATATAATTCAAAGTTAAACGAGTTACTTGATAGTGTTGCTAAATTAACTGGAGATGTAGAAGTTTTGCAACACAGAATAAAAAATTCAGAAGAACGACATAAAGTCCTCTATCAAGAATTAAATGAAAGAATTTTAAAGCTCGAACTGGCACTTGAAGAAAAAATTAGAAACGTTTCTGATCAAGGCCCTGTTGAGAATATTAAACAAAAAATTAATTCCAAAGTTCAGCCAGAAGTTCAGCCAGAAGTTCAGCCAGAAGTTCAGTCAGAAGTTCAATCAAAAATTATTCCGCAAACTGATGACCCAGTTATAGAAAATGGTGACATACCTCCTTTAGTTGATGAAAATATTGAGCTTGATGCATATGCAGAAGCTGATGCATTAATTAGATCAACAAAATATAAAGAAGCCTTTAAAGCTTTTGACAAATTTATTACAAGTTACCCAAATTCTAATTTATTATCTGATGCAAAATATAAGCTTGGATATTCGCAATTTGCATTAAAAAATTATAATGCAGCAATTAAAACATATACTAAGCTAATTAAAATTCATTCTGATAGTCCAATAATACCTGAAGCTATTTATGGTATTGCAAATTGTGAGATTCAATTAACAAGAATTACAAAAGCTAAAAAAACTTTAAGAGGCCTAATAAAAAATTATCCACAAGCTGAAATAATCGAAAAAGCGAAAAAAAGACTGAAAGCTCTAGAATCTATTAAACTTTAATATCTATTATTAAAAATGAGTTTCAATTGAAGCAATTAAAAGTTAATGAAATTTTCTATTCACTTCAAGGTGAGTCATCCTACGTTGGAATTCCTACTATTTTTATAAGATTAACTGGTTGTCCAATGCGATGTGGCTATTGTGATACGTCATATGCTTTTAATGAGGGGAAAAATTTCACTTTATATGAAATTGAAAAAAATATTTCACAATATAAAACTAAGAATATTACTGTCACTGGTGGTGAGCCCCTCGCTCAAAAAGAATGCTGGGACCTTTTAAAATCTCTATGTGATAAAGGACACATAGTTTCATTAGAAACAGGCGGAGCAATTTCTATAAGTAAAATCGATGATCGAGTTAAAATAATTTTAGATATTAAAACACCAGGCTCAGGTGAAGAAAAAAATAATCTATGGAGTAATTTAGAATTAATAAAACCAAAAGATGAAATTAAATTTGTTATAACTGATCGTAATGATTATATTTGGGCCAAAGAAATTTTAGTCAAAGAAAAATTAAATGAAAAGGCATCTGTATTATTTTCTCCCGTTTATGGAAATATTGAACCAAAAGATTTGGCTGAATGGATTTTAGATGATCATTTACCGGTTAGATTTCAAATTCAACTTCATAAAATGATTTGGGGGCAAATCCCCGGTGTCTAAAAAAGCAATTATTCTATTATCGGGTGGGCTGGATTCAACAACAGTTTTGGCAATTGCTAAATCGCAAGGTTACGAATGTTATGCTATGACAATAAATTATCAACAAAGACATAGCTCTGAAATAGAAGCAGCAAAAAAAATCGCTAATTTATATAGTGCAAAAGATTTTAAAATTGTTGATATAAATTTGAGTTGGTTAAAAAGTTCAGCATTAACAAATAAAGAAATTAATATTCCAGAAAATGCTCCAACAGGTATACCAGTAACATATGTTCCAGCTCGTAACACAATAATGATGACCTTGGCATTAGCTTGGGCAGAAACTATTAATAGCCAAGATATTTTTATAGGGGTAAATTCCATCGATTACTCCGGATATCCTGATTGCCGACCGGAGTATATAGAAAGTTTTCAAAAAATGGCAAATTTAGCAACAAAGGCAGCAATTGAAGGGAATAAGATTAAAATACATGCTCCTTTAATTAAATTAACTAAAGCGGAAATAATTCATGAAGGAATAAAAAATAAAGTTGACTATGCGATGACAATTTCTTGTTATCAGGCTTCAGAAAATGGTTTAGCTTGTGGTAAGTGTGACTCATGTAGACTTCGAAAAGATGGATTTAAATCTGCAAATATAAAAGATCCAACAAAGTATAAGATTTAAATATAAAAATTAAGCTATTAAAAAATTTTTAGGAAATATTAATTAACTTGCCAAATATAGCTAAAATAGCGTAAAATTTTGCCCTTTCTAAAGAAAACAATTAAATTAAAGAGATTAAATTATGGTGGTTATTAGGCTTTCAAGAAGTGGCAACAAAAACAGACCTTATTTCAATGTAGTAGTAGCAGATTCTAGAAAACCTCGAGATGGGCGTTTTATTGAGAGAATCGGTTTTTATAACCCAATGGCTAGAGAAGGTTCTGAAACATTAAGATTAGAGACAGATAGAATTGAATACTGGCAAGAACACGGGGCCTTATTATCAGAAACAATGACTAGAATTGTAAAACTTCATGCTAAAGGGCCTGAAGGTTTAGTAGAGATGAAAAAAAATGATGTAAAAAAATCTGCATCAAAAAAAGC